>CAYGBF010000120.1:0-1514 GCA_964348035.1 uncultured Eubacteriales bacterium
TTTAGGGGGGAAAGCTCGATAGGGACGTTTATTTACACTATTACCAGCCCCCGGATCATCGATTATATCCGGCTGAAGAAGAAAAGGATCAAGTTTGCACCAGAACCGGCTCCTCCTCCCGATCCCCATCAGAGTCTGGAAAAAAAAGAGGATGTTGAGGTCATCACCGAGCACATAAAAAAGCTGAAACCCATCTACTGCGATATCTTGTACTCCTATTATTACGGAGACCTCACCCAGAAAGAGATCGCTGGAATATTCGGTATCTCGACATCCAAGGTCAATTATCTTATCCATCATGCTCAAAAGCTTTTACGGAAAATGATTTCGGATTGACGCTGAGTCTGATGACTCCTCAAGCATCGCTTCCTCCAACCAGACGCATTTTTAATATTCCTCTGCTTAAGCTCCAGTCAAAAACGCGAATGATAGATCGACCTTTTTCATGTGTCTAGGATAAACGCCATGAGGACAGATAAAGGTTTCGAACGACTTTCTTCCTTAGACGCCATGAGGGGGATCACGATCGCCGGGATGATTCTGGTCAACAATCCGGGCGATTGGAAGTATGTCTATGCCCCTCTGCGGCATGCTCCGTGGCATGGCTGGACGTCCACTGATCTTGTCTTTCCTTTTTTCTTGTTCATCGTCGGGGTCTCTCTTTCTTTTTCCTTAAGCAGAAGAAGGGAACAGGAGGTCAGTCTTTTTCCTCTGTACACAAAGATTATCAGACGTTCTATCCTTATATTCGCTCTTGGGATTTTTCTCGCTCTCATTCCCCGATTTGATCTGACTACACTCAGGATTCCGGGAGTTCTCCAACGCATAGCTCTCTGTTATCTATTTTCCTCATTTCTTTTCTTGAATGTGGGGAAAAAGGGGAGAGCGTTCGTCGCTTTTTCTCTTTTGATTATGTATTGGTTGGCCATGAAATTGGTCCCGGTGCCAGGTTATGGAGCCGGAGTTCTCGAATACCAGGGAAATCTCTGTGCCTACATCGACAGCCAGCTCTTATCCGGCCATCTGTACAAGCCTGGGTTTGATCCGGAAGGGATTCTCAGCACCATACCAGCGATTTCGACAACGCTGTTGGGGACTTTGACAGGAGACTGGCTCCGATCCAGCCTGGGAAAGAACAAAAAGATGATCGGACTCTTCGTTGGCGGGCTGTCTTTGGCATTTGCGGGTCTTGCTCTTCATCCTTTCTTCCCGATCAACAAACAGCTGTGGACGAGCACTTACGTCCTGTTCACGGCCGGAGCGGGTCTACTCATCCTGGGAATATGCTATTCATTGATGGATGTTATCGGATGGAAGGGCTGGGCCTTTCCTTTTCTTGTCTTCGGGACGAACGCCATCTTTGTCTATGTCTCTTCGTCTCTTATGGCAAAATTGATCCCGATGGTAAAAATTCCGATCGAAGGTCATTCGGTGTCCCTTAAGACGTACATCTATTCTCAGTTTCTCGTTCCTTTGGCCGGCCAAGTCAACGGTTCGCTTATCTACCCTGTCTG
>CAYGBF010000121.1:0-4505 GCA_964348035.1 uncultured Eubacteriales bacterium
GAGGTTGAACTACACCGAAATAAAGGCCCCGATAACCGGTATCGTCACAAAAAGATTCGTCAAGGTGGGAAACATGGTCAAGGAGGACCAGCAGACGTTCCAGGTGACAGATTTCGATCCCTTACTGGCCGTGCTCCATGTTCCCGAGAAGGAGATGAATAAACTGGAGAAGGATTTACCTGCTGTCCTGAAGGCGGACGCGGTTCCCGATTCGGAATTTAAAGGAAAGATATTGCGGATAAGCCCGATTGTCGATGCTGGAACCGGAACCTTCAAGGTGACCGTAGAAGTTCGGGATAAAACAAGAAGGCTTAAACCAGGTATGTTTGCCAGAGTTCAGATCGTTTACGATACCCATGAAAGCGCCCTACTTGTCCCGAAGAGCGCCATCCTCTCCGAGGACACAGACACGTGGGCCTTTGTCATCGCCGATGGCACGGTGAACAAAAGGAGCGTCAATATCGGCTACACCAATTCGACTCATGTTGAAGTCGTTTCAGGACTCAGTCTCGATGACATTATCGTCACCACGGGCTTAAATAGCCTGAAAGACGGTTCCAATATTAAAGTGATCGAACCATGAAAAAGATCATCGATGTTTCTGTAAGACGCCGCGTTACAGTGGCTATGTTCACCATCGCGGTGCTGCTTTTTGGGTTCGTATCCTTCACCCGGCTCAAAATCAATCTCCTTCCTGAACTCAGCTATCCCACGCTGACTATCCGAACAGAGTATGTGGGAGCGGCTCCGGCCGAGGTCGAAAACCTGATCACCAAGCCCATCGAAGAAGTCGTCGGCATAGTCAAGAATGTCCAGAAAATAAGCTCTATTTCCCGCTCGGGCCAGTCCGATGTCATCCTCGAGTTTGCCTGGGGGATGGACATGGATTATGCTATCCTCGAAGTCCGGGAAAAACTGGATGCCTTGGAGCTTCCCCTCGAGGTGAAAAGGCCGATTATCTTGCGTTTTGACCCCTCATTAGATCCCATCATGCGCTTCGGTCTTTATCGAGATTCAGGAGAGGATGCCGTTAAACCTGTGGATGACTTTGATGAGGAAAACCTGAAATCCCTAAGACGGTTTGCCGATGAACAGATAAAGAAGGAATTGGAATCGGGTCTGGGGGTGGCCGCAGTCCGAATCAGCGGCGGCCTCGAGGATGAAATCCAGGTGTTGATCGATCAAATGAAGCTGGCCCAGCTTAATTTATCCCTGGAAATGGTGGCCATGATTCTTGGCGCCGAGAATGTCAACCTCTCGGGGGGCCGCCTCGAGGAAGGAACCCATCAGTTTCTGATTCGAACCCTCAACCAGTTTCAATCTATCCAGGATATGGGCGATGTCATCGTGGATTACAGAGATGAGATTCCTGTCTACCTGAAGGATATCGCCTCGGTCAACCACAGCTACAAGGAACGTAAAGCCATCACCAGGATGAACGGGCTGGAAGCCGTCGAAGTGGCCATCTACAAGGAAGGCGATGCCAACACGGTCGCCGTTGCCCGGGAGGTGGAGAAGCATCTGGAGCGAGTGCGGGACATCCTCCCGCCTGATTTGAGGTTGGTCAAGGTCTATGATCAGTCTGTCTTCATTCAACAGTCTGTCAACGAGGTCATTAACGCCGCCATCATCGGTGGCTTATTGGCCATCATCATCCTGTATTTCTTCCTCCGGAATTTCTGGACAACCGTCATCATCTCCCTCTCCATACCCGTCTCGGTGATCGCGACGTTTAATCTGATGTACGGGGCCGACCTGTCTCTCAACATCATGTCCCTCGGGGGGATTGTGTTGGGGATCGGCATGCTGCTGGATACCTCGATCGTCGTGCTCGAGAACATCTCCCGCCACCGGGAGTTGGGGAAAGACATCAAAACGGCCGTCCTGGACGGAGCCAGTGAGGTGGGAACTGCTGTTACGGCCTCCACCCTGACGACGATCGCGGTCTTTTTTCCCTTGGTCTTTGTCAAAGGGATTGCCGGCCAGCTGTTCCGCGACCAAGCCTTGACCATCACATTTGCCCTTTTGGTATCCCTCCTGGTCGCTTTGACTCTGATCCCGATGCTGGCTTCGACAGAAAAACGACGATTAGAGGAATTCGAAAGTTACGAAACGTCCAAGCCCCGCCGGCGGTTCGGCCGGGTCTTGAGGACGGTGAGGAAGTTTATCTTCACGACGATTCCTGTGCTTATCTTGAAGATGACCTTCGGGTTCACCCGGCTTTTGAGTCGTGTTTTACTTTTCCTCATCAATCCCGCCTTAAAACTCTTCAACCGCCTGTATTCTAAGTTGGAGAGCATCTATCCCCGATCTCTGAAGTGGTCGCTTCGCCACAGGGCAGCCGTGTTGGCTGTGGCCTTCGGGCTGTTCTTGGTGACTGTCCTTCTCATCCCTTTCTTAGGGATGGAGCTGATTCCACAGCTTTCCCAGGGTGAATTCCGGATCGAATTTCGACTGCCACCAGGAACACCCCTCCAGCGGACCGACCAGATCATTGCCTCTTTCCAAAAAGCGACCGGAGAGGTTGAAAACATCCAGACCAGCTTCTCCGTAGCCGGGACTGGCGACCGGTTTGATGCCAATCCTGACCATGGCGGCGAGAATTGGGGTGAGCTCAGTGTGTCGCTGGTCCCAGGTTCGAAGAGAGTGCACGAGGAAGCAGCTATGACGGAGATCCGACAGGCGATAGAAGGAGCACCCGGAGTACAGTACAAGTTTTACCGACCGACTCTGTTTACCTTTAAGACACCGATCGAGGTCGAAGTGGCTGGCTTTGATTTGAGGAAATTGAGGGACGTGAGTAACGAGGTCGTCAGGCAGATGTCCGCTTCCGGAAGGTTCACAGATGTCAAATCATCGATGGATGTCGGACATCCCGAGATTCAGATTCGTTTTGACCGGGAGAGGGCCGCTGCTCTGGGATTGAACGTCTACGAGATTGCGGATCGGGTGGTTAAAAAAGTTAGAGGTGAAGTGGCCACCCGGTATTCCTGGCGGGACAAGAAGATAGATGTCCTGGTTCGTGCCCGCGAGGAAGACCGAGCCTCGATAGAAGATATCCAACAGTTGATCATCAACCCAGAGAGTGAACGACCTGTAACCTTAGAGGGCGTGGCCAGGATAGTTGTCGGAACCGGACCGAGTGAGATAAGGCGTGTGGACCAAGAAAGAGTGGCTCTGGTCAGCGCCAACCTGAAATACGGCGATCTCGGGAGTGCGGCAGAAGAACTTGGAAGCATCATCAGGGATGTCAATATACCGAACGGGCTGACGGCAGAAATCGCCGGGCAGAATGAGGAGATGAATGTCTCTTTCCGCTCCTTGAGGTTTGCCCTCCTTCTAGCCATTTTTCTGGTTTATCTAGTCATGGCCTCTCAGTTTGAATCCTTCCTCCATCCTTTTGTCATCATTTTTACCATCCCGTTAGCCCTCATCGGCGCCGTGTTTGCCCTCTGGTTCACCGGTTCCAAGATCAGTGTCGTCGTCTTTATCGGATCGATACTCCTGGCGGGGATCGTGGTGAACAACGCCATCGTCTTGATCGACAGGATCAACCAGATGCGCAAGCGGGGGGAGGAGAAGATCAAAGCGATTGTTGAAGCCGGAAAACAGCGCATGCGGCCCATCCTGATGACCATGCTGACCACGAGTTTGGGACTGCTGCCCCTGGCCATAGGCCTTGGAGAAGGAGCCGAAATCAGGGCCCCGATGGCCATCACCGTTATCGGAGGGTTGACTGTGTCCACTCTCCTGACGTTAATCGTGATTCCGGTGGTTTATAGCTTAGTAGATAGAAGGCCATGAAAATCACAGAATTTTCCCTTCGCCGTCCGGTCACTGTGCTGATGGTATTCTTATGTTTTGTGGTCATTGGCTGGATTTCAACCAGGCTCCTGCCCCTCGAGTTTTTTCCTGATCTGGATGCTCCGTTTATCGTCATCAACGTTCCTTATCCGAACTCGACTCCCGAAGAAGTCGAACGCGAGATCACCCGACCGGTCGAAGAAATCCTAGCCACCATAAGCGATATCAAGCGGATGGTCTCTGACTCGGGCGAGAATACCGCCAATATATTCTTAGAGTTTGATTGGGGCGTCGATATCGATGTCAAAGCGATTGAAGCTAAGGAGAGGATTGAAGGCATCCGCAACCAGATGCCGAGGGATGTCGAGAGGATTATCGTCCAGAAATTCAGCACTTCGGACATGCCGATCCTGATCTTGAGGATCTCGAGTAACCGTGACCTCTCCAACTCCTATGACATGCTCAACCGTCTCCTCAAGCGGAGGATTGAACGGCTGAAGGGTGTGTCGAGAGTCGAGATGTACGGCGTTGAGAAGAAGCAAATCCGGATTCAGCTCATAGCCGATCGGATCATTGCCCACCAGATCGACCTCAACCAGTTGTCTCAGGTTCTCCGGAACAGTAATTTCATGGTCACCGCCGGCCGCATAACTGATGCTAACCGACGTTTTATGGTCAGGCCCATGGGAGAAATCAGTACG
>CAYGBF010000122.1:0-1784 GCA_964348035.1 uncultured Eubacteriales bacterium
CATATGCGGGGCCAACAGCCCTTGGGCAGCCATTTTTTTTATGATCTCAGGCTGGAATCTCTCTTTCCGAACGCTCTCCTTCACGAGAGGAAGAATTTCCTGTTCTGCGAACTTTCGCGCCATATCCTGGAACATTCTCTGTTCTTCAGTGAATTCAAAGTCCATTTTTGCCCTCCAGGATTTAGAATCTTAAGGCTTGTATTTTCCTTCTTTTTTTTCGACCAACTCGACAAGAAGGCCATGGGTGTCGCGAGGATGAAGGAACGCACTTAATCCCTCGGCGCCTGGCTTGGGCTCACCCAGGACCTCTACTCCGGCTTCCTTGATCGAGGCGATTTCGGCTTGGATATCATCGACTTCATAACAGATATGATGGAAACCCTCGCCACGCTTTTCGAGAAATTTCGCCATGACTCCTTGATCTCCGATAGGCTGGAGGAGTTCGATCAGGACCTCTCCCACGGGGACCATGCTGACCTGGATCGTCCCGTCGCCCCCGATTATCGGATCAGAAGATTCCAACCGGAAAACCCTGCGGTAGAACTCCCGACTTTCTTCGAGGTCTTTAACGGCTATTCCTAGATGGCTGATTTGTTTAATCATTTTTCCTCCGACATGAAATGGCTTTATGGGGTGCGGTGAGGGTGCCTTCGTATCAGGGGCAAAATACGGCCTTTTTGCTCATTCCCGCTGGGGCTCCTTAGAGCGGGATATCGCTTCAATTTCTCAACTGAGACTTATAGCATAGGAAAAATTTGATGTCAAAAAGAGGACAGGCACCTTTTAAGAAAAAAGAGCCAGTCCCTAAGAAGTTTCCTGACCCCTTTTTGACATCCTGACAACTGATAACTGACTTATTTTAATTCTCGCATTTTTGAGATAATTCTGGCATACTGGGGTGGATCCGTTCAAAAAAAAGACTATAAGCACTCGTGACACGCCAGGCACGATGAAAAAGCTGATAAGAGATTGTATTGCCAAGATTGAGCCGTATGAACCCGGAAAACCCATAGAAGTCCTCAGACGGGAACTCGGTCTCCAAGGTGAAATCCACAAGCTCGCCTCGAACGAGAATCCTCTCGGTCCGTCCCCCAGAGCGGTCGCCGCCATCAGAGAATCTCTGGCTGAAGGACATCTTTATCCGGATAACAGCTGCCATCTCTTAAAGGAGAGGCTTGCTACACATCTCGGCATCCCACCCGAGAATATTGCTGTCGGGAATGGGACAACGGAACTCATTTTTTTGATGGGCATGGCCTTCCTGAATTCGGGAGAGACCTTCATCATGAGCCAATCCTCGTTCATCATGGGAAAGATTGTGGCCCAGGTCATGGATAGTCGATTGATCCAGGTGCCCCTGAAGGAAAACCGCCACGACCTAGAGACTATACTGGATCGAGTGGATGAGGAAACCAAGATCGTTTATCTCGACAATCCGATGAATCCCATCGGGACCATCATCAACAAACAAGAGGTCGCAAGATTCATGGAAAAGCTTCCTCACGATGTGATCGTGGCCTTCGACGAGGCCTATTATGAATACGTGGACAGAGATGACTATCCCGAGACGCTCGCCTTCGTTAAGGAAGAACGCAACGTGATCGTCTTCCGGACGTTCTCCAAACTGTACGGCTTGGCCGGCTTACGGGTGGGATACTGCACGGCCAAGGAAAATTTCATCCGGGCCCTTCAACACGTGTGCCCTCCGTTCGCCGTGAACCGATGTGCTCAAGCCGGAGCCGTGGCTGCTCTGGACGATCAGCAGCACAAGGAAAAGACGAAGA
>CAYGBF010000123.1:0-12723 GCA_964348035.1 uncultured Eubacteriales bacterium
CAAAAATAGCATTAAAGCCTCCTTCTCTCGGAGAAGGACTGCGTCTTTTGGCTATTTTAGCTCCCGTCATCTTTCTTTTCATCGGGACAATTTTTTCGAAGACGAGACGGCAGATGATCTCATGGGAATTTAGATTAGCCTTTTATACGGGATTTTGTGCTTCATTCGCGATTTTGCCAAGATGGCAAAGATTCCATGTCGCTCCAGCTCTGCCGTTTCTGGTTATCATCTTGGTTTTATCCATTAAAATACTCCTATCAACTCCGAATCAAATGCGGAGGAGATCCCGTTTTCGATTGTCGAGAATATTACTCTTTCTCTGGATATCTTTTATTATCTTAGACATCGGGACGTTCTATCCACCTCTGCTTGTTGATGAACTTGTCCCCAATTTTACTCGTCGCTGGCCTCTTCGATCCTATCAAGTCCCCGGTTGGTATGATGAGGATTACAGGAAATACGTACATGATCTGCCCAGAATAGGCCGGTACCTGAAAGATCTTACGGATGAGGATGACAGAATTTTTGTCTGGGGATGGCAGGGAAGCCGGATCTATCTCGAATCAGATCGGCTGCCGGCCGGAAATTTCTACTACACCCTTCCTTGGTTTACGTGTTTGCCTCGATTCAAGAAGGATCTTTCGATGAGCTTTCGAAGAGATCAGCCTCGTTTTGTCATCGTCGCCAAACAAAACCATCAATACCGCGGGACGCCGCTGCTTGAGGAAATGGGTGTCGAGCTCGAAGATTTGGGCTATGTCAAAATGACCGAATTAGAGGAACAATTCTCTGAAGTGGAGATCTGGACGATTTCTCAACTGTAAAGAAAAAAGCAAGATCTCGTAGATAAATGATGCTCCAGTAATCGCCATCAGTCCGGAATTTTTCGGATTTTTCTCCAGAGTGAAGATGTCCAGACCGAACTCATCCTAATGGATGTAATGGAGAGACTTTAAAATTTCCCTTGTTTTTTCGTCTAATCCTTCCAGGACTTCTTTGAAGTTATCATTTTTTGAGAGCCATTCGAACAAAACCTTTTTCAAGTCATTCCCTTCTTTTACTCTGGTAGCAATTAAGTTCTCGAGTTCATGTGGGTCTTTATCGAGATCATAGAGCTCGAATTTCGCCTCCGATCGTTTGGGAGTATAGATGAGTTTCATCCCGTTTTTCCGAACCGAGAGATGCTTGCCTCTGACTCCCTCGATAAACCCTCGACAATTGGGATTCTCGAAGCTGATGGTGTCGCTCTCGCTGAAGGCGAATGTTTTTCCGAAAAGCTTGTCTTCTTTTCCTTTGATGAACGGGAGCAAGCTCACTCCATCGATTTCCCCATCATAATCAATACCTAAGATTTGAAGGATAGTGGGCATGATGTCGATGATCCTGACTTGAGTTTTTACGATTTTCCCTTTTTTGTCCAGGCCTGGATATTTTATGATCAAAGGCACGCGTATCTGGTTGTCGTAGAGATAATCGCCGTGATCAAAATAGTAGTCGTGATCCCCCAAAGACTCTCCATGGTCTGCGGTGATGATGATCAATGTTTCTTCATCTATGCCCATGTGCTCCAGTTTTCTGAGGAGATATCCGATGCATCTGTCGACGAAGCTCACTTCATCGTCGTAAAGACTTGTCATGTATCGGACATCGCTTTCGTTAATCGGGATCTTTTTCAGCCATAAGGCGAAAACTGGAGCAAAATCGCCCTTAAAAAGGCCTAGGTAACCGATGGCTTTTGTCCTATCACTCTTAATCAGGGGATAATAGGGCATATGAGGGTCGAAAAAGTGGATGAAGGTCAGGGTTTTTTCGGCCCTGGTGTTCCTAAACCACTCTAAAGGCTCTTCCATCAATTCCTGGACGATCTCTTCTTCTGATGCTTGAACAGGAACTCTTTCCTGGAAGGAATCAAACCCCTGGAGGATATGAAGACCGTTAAAAGGAAAAGTATCTGTGAATGCCGCTGACCTGAAGCCATTATCTCTCAATATTTCAGCGAGAGTCAAAACATTTTCGGAAAGAATATGAACGTTATCCCTGAGGCCGTGATTCACGGGATACAGGGAAGTGAAAATCGAGCTCACCGCAGGGCCAGTCTCAGGTAGGGGACTGATGGCCTGATCGAACAATATTCCTGAACTAGCAAAATTATCGATGTTTGGCGTCTCTGTTCTTTGATAACCATAGCAGCCCAAATGGTCGGCCCTTAAGGTGTCTATCACAATCAGAAGGACTTTATCAGGTTTCTTAAAGGAAGAACGGAAGAGGGGATGGATGAATAGAAAATAAATGGCTAGAATCATCAGCAGAAAAATCGCCGTATATAAGGAGGTTTTGGAGCGCTTTAGGTCTCTTCTTTTTTCCATCAGATTTTCTTGATTTCAATGATAGAATGAACTTCCCTTTGATGTCAAAAGATTTAGTCCGATAAGAGACAGACCAAAATCATATCTCTTTTCCAAGCGAGGACATGGTGAATTAGCAGGAAATCTGTAACCGGGGAATATTATGAACGGACAGGAAAAAAAAGTCATCCTTATAGTGTTTATCCTGCTCTACATCCCGTTTCTTTTCCACTATGGAAAGTTTGACGTTTCGGTCAAGAACCATGATTTTCATCTGTTCTATTCGGCTACCAAGGTTGCCTTTGAAGGAAAACAATCTCCGTATGATTATTCGATTTTTCAAAAGGCGGGCCGGATTACAGGGCTGGGAAAGCCGGGCCCAATCTTGTATCCTCCTCCTTTTTTGCTGATATTCTACCCTTTTTCTTTGCTGAGTTATCAAACGGCTGCTGTATCGATGATGGTTATCAGCCAAATATGCCTTGTGGTCTTTTTCTACTTCTTTTTCTTCAGGATCTTGAGCTTAAATCAGGAGCATATTTTTTTGGCCCTCGCTGTTATCTACAGCCTTTTCTATCATCCAAATTATCTAACGATTGGCCTTGGCCAGGTGAATCTCGTCGTTTTGGCGTTCTTTATAATCGCTTGGTTTGCCTATCATAGAAACAGTCGGCCTGTTCTTGTGGCCTTGCCTCTGTCCCTGGCCGTACTCATCAAGACTTATCCGGCCCTGTTTCTTCTTTATTTTGTGATTAAAAGAAAATTCAAAATCGTTATCTGGGTGGGGGTCTTTTTGGTGTTAAGTCTCGTCGCCACCCTCATTTTTTTGCCTGCGAATATCTGGTCTGATTGGTTTGCGTTCGTCTTACCCTCAGGAGGTTATGCTCGAGTCGCCGAGCAATTCATCAATCCCACTGTCCCTTGGAATCAAAGCTTAAACGGCTTTCTATCAAGATTATTTATCCAGACCGAATGGAGTGAGGCTATTATTCAGAGTCCGATCGCGGCCCGAATATTGACTTACCTGAGTGCGGCTTTTGTGATTCTGGCGGTCGTAGTTTTAAGCTTTTTGTCGTCAAAAATTGCGGATTCTAAAAAGCTCTTAAACTTGGAATTCTCAATCTTTCTTTTAACGGTTTTTATGGTGGCTCCTTTTTCTTGGGAGCATCACTTGGTCATGGTCTTGCCATCTGTTATTTTTGCTCTTTATCTCTTGGTCTATGCGGAAAAGAAAAAAGTGTTCTTTCTCATAGTGGCCATCTCGGCTTTTCTTATCGCCTGGGGTGTGCCTATTGCTTCTCCGTCTTTGAAGAAAGGAATTTTGACCTTGGGGATTTCAGCCAAGTTTTACGGTGTACTCGTCATCTGGTTATACTTGGTCTATAAATTAGGGCAACACCTTAGGGGAAATGTTAAATCCATGAGGAATGAGGTTGGCTGATATAAGGAAGGAAATCCATGTTGGTTATCCGGCAATTCTAAAGGTCTAAATCGCTGATTTAGTCATATATTTTCCAATATAACCTTCTAAGGCTCGCTGTTCCTTCTTAAGAAGAAGGAAAGCGAGCTTTTTTTTTGCCAGATGATCAGAACACCTATCTCTTCGAAAATCGTTGAGGTCGGAATGATTCTGATGACCGGCTCTTATTCCTCTACGATAGAATCGGAGCAAGTCCTAAAAAAGAGCAAGCATCTTCAGTTTGAAAAGATACAGTTTTGGTGTTACTTGGAGCGAAGTCTATACAGCATTTGGAAATATTCAACCATGACTTTCAGGGTCACTTTTGAATAGCCCTGCCTTCTATCCTTAAATACAAAGGGAATTTCTTTAATTCTTCGAGGATGAGAACGAACATAAATCTCTAATAAAATCTTATAACCGCGAGGATTGAGCTTTTGCTTGATGCTTTCGAATAAGTCTCTCTTTAACGTGAAAAATCCGCTCATAGGATCGCTTAATTTGACACCTAAAACTCGTTTGGCTAAGATCGTAGCAATATCACTAGATATTTTTCTGTGCCTAGGCCATTTTTCTGAGCCACCTCCAGGAATTCTTCGAGAGCCGACAGCTAGATCGTAATCTTCATCGCGGACAGCTTTGATCATTTGCGGCAGTATGAAATGGTCATGAGAAAGATCGGCGTCCATCACACCTAAAATTTCACCTCTTGCCTTATTGAATCCTTCGATCACGGCGCTGCTTAATCCTCTTTCGTTCCTTCTCCTAATTATTTTTATGCGTTTGTCTTTCTGTGCGCGAGATTCGGCAATCTTCCAAGTCAAGTCAGGCGAGTCATCATCGACCACGACAATCTCGAAATCATCACCAGGGCCCAAGGTTTCAACGAGTTTCTCCAGAAGGAGATTAATATTATCCTTCTCGTTGTATGTCGGAATAACGAGTGAGAAGTTGTCAGACATCAGCCGCATCCCCTAGTTTATCTATTTTGGAACATCAAAGCCATATTTTAATATGGATTCGTTTTTCTCGGGCCGAACACCTCAAGGTTTCACCTTTTATCATTGTGTCCGAATTGGTCTCCGTTCGTAATATCAGAAGCACCCCATTGTATCTCTTGTTTAGGGTAAAGAATACAAAGTTTTTAGGCGGGAGCAGAGGCTTTATGGCTGGGGGGAGTATGGAGTCTAGAAAAGTCAGCCTTCTTTTGGTAAGCTATTTTGTCGTTTTCATCCTCGTTGCTATGAAAGACGAACGAAATGGCTCAAAGATTAACCCGGAAAAAAATTCCTCCTCCTGTCATCGAATGGCTCATATCCTGTAGACAACAGTTTTTCGAAGAGAGACTGGCGGGAAGACCGCTGCGCTATCTCTCGGCCCATCTTCCGGTGCTGGCCACTTGGGAGGAGGGGAATCCATTCCCGGTCAACATGACCGTTAAAGGTATCGGACTGATCCCTAAAACAAGCCTGCTTCAAAAATATACAGATTTGTTCGAAAACACTCTTACCGAGATAGACGGTATATCTTGGAAAAGAAGTTTTTCTCGCAGAGTCAGCGCGGCCAGCAAGCTATATAACAGCATGGAGAATTTCGAGCCGACGCTTTTAGGGGGACTGGAAATATTCGAGGGCAAGGCGTTCCAAAACCTCAAAAAAAATCCCTTCGCGAGTTTGTTCTTCGTGGGGATGTCTCAAAATCCGGAAGGAGTCCAGTATACAAGCTTCCAGATTAACGGCAGGGTGGAAATCCTGGCTGAGGACAATATGCACTACAAGTTCCTGTTATCTTCGAGAAAACTCTTCGAGTACGATGAATTTCACCTTCAGCAGCCCGGTTATCCCTGGGGGTATTTGATTAAAGTCCAGGAAGTCTGGGAAAAATCTCCCTGGGTAAGGAACGGCTAGGATGTACTCGAAAATTCTCGTGGCTCTGGATGGATCCGAACATTCTCTAGCCGGAGGGGAGATTACTCTTGCCCTAGCCCAGAATCTCGGGTCCGAAGTCATCGCCGGTCACATCTACGATGCCCAGCTCCACAGCACCCGGTTCCAGGAGATGGAGCCTGCCTTGCCCGATCGATACCAAAAGGAGGACGAACTATCCAGGCTTCGGGGAGCTCATGATGAATTAATTTTCGAAGGATTTGAAGCCCTCTCCAAAGGTTACATGGAGAGGTATGTCGAAGAAGCCCGGAAAAGAGGAGTGAGTGTTACCCAAATCCACAAGGAAGGACGGAATTATGTCGAACTGCTCCGGATCGCCGAGGAGAGGAAGGTCAACCTCATCGTTTTGGGCGCCCAAGGGTTGGGGAAGTCGGCTGAGATCTCTTTAGGCAGTACTTCCGGGCGTGTCCTGCGATTGGCCCGGTGTGATGTCCTGATCGCCCGTTGTCGCTTGACTGCGAAGGCAGTACTCGTCGGGATCGACGGGAGTGAAGAAGCCTTGACCGCCCTTCGTAAGGCCGCTGTGTGGACGCGCGCACATAAAAAATCTTTGCGGCTGAGTTCTGTCTTTGACCCTAATTTTCATACCCAGGTATTCAAAACCATGGCCAGCGCCCTCTCGCCTGAGCGCCAAGAAGAAGTCGGGCTATCCAAGCAGGCGTCTCTTCATGATCAGATCATCGATGAAGGTCTCGGAGATCTCTACCAGGGATTCATAGATCAGGCACAGTCACTCAGTCAGGAAATCGGAATCGTACCAGAAACCAGTGTCATACAGGGAAAAATCCCGATTGCCCTGGTTAAACATGCCCAGCAGGTCGATGCGGGTCTTATCGTCCTGGGTCGATACGGGCATCACCGGAATGACTCGGTTCGGATAGGCTCCAACAGCGAGGCTGTGGCTCGGCTGGCCCAGACTAACGTCTTGGTTGCCGAACCCTTAGAATCTTCCCAGATCACCAAATCCGAGAAAACACCCTCCCTTCAATGGGAGGAGAAGGCATTAGCTCAGTTGGAACGGATTCCTCCTTTTGCCAGACCGATGGCCAAGCGAGGGATCGAAAACGATGTCCTGGCCAAGAAAAAGACAAAGGTCACTCTAGAGGACGTCATCCGGTTAGCTCGACGATTGGGTAGGGGAGACCGGATGAAACAGAAGGATGATTGAATTAACACTCATGCTTTTTCACACGGCTAAGATCATTTTCTTTTTGACGCTCCATAAACAGGAGTGATATAGTTATGCCAATAATCGTGATGAAGAGAGGATAATCGTGGATCCCTTGACTAAGACCTACTTCGCCCTCGGCTTAGTGATCCTGGCTCTCTACGAGTTCATAACCGCGATGTACGTGTTCGGGAAGACGAAACCAGCGGCTTACGGAAAGCAGGTTTTGCGACTGCACCGGATCGGCGGCTATGTGTTTTTTGTCTATTATGTCTGGATTTCCTGGGTCTGTATCGACCTCATGGGGCGATTGGCCCAAGCCGGTCAACCCTTGGATGTGCGGGGTTTTTACCACGGCTTCCTGGCCCTGGTCTTGTTCGTCATCCTCCTTCTCAAGATCAGCTTTGTCCGATTCTACCGCAAGTTCCGGCCCTCTGTTCCTGTTTTGGGAATCATCCTGTCCGCGGGCACACTGGTTTTATGGGGTATCGCCGGCTTGATGTTCCTGATTATAATGAAATAAGATGGGGTCAGACTTTGAAAACTTGAATTATTTTTACTGACATATCTGTTGCCTCGAAATAAAATAATTCAAGTTTTCAAAGTCTGACCCCTCTTCCACTTGAAGAAAAAGAAAAAGTAAAACATGACCCCCCAGAGAAGACTGGCAAAGATCAGAGCGCCGATCTGCCAACCGCTGACCTTGGGTACGTCGTAGAGAGCCAGGAAAAACGCGTCTTCCGGAACCTCTTCCTCGAATTTGTCCCTGTATATCTGTCGGATGCGGTACGAGAAAGGCTGCTTGTTAAAAGGACGGAGTTTCCCGACGAAGCGGGTCAGGTCCTTCCACTTGTCTGTCACTTTCTCGTAGGTGCGGGCGACCAGGTTTATGCCATAAGGTTCGATCGTGAAGTAGGTATAACTTAATCCGTACCGTTTGTAGATGAAGGCCCGGTCGAAATTCGGGGTTCCTTCAATAGAGGCAAAAGTGCTTTTATTGAATCGGCTCCGGGTCAGCTCTTCGGGTCCGTTTATCTCCACAGGTTGTTGGGGACCAAAGTCATAACTCAACTCTGGAATCTGGATGATGACCATGCTCCCCACAAACAGGAGGGCCAAAACCTTGAGCAGCGTCAGCCAGAACCGACCTGTGAACAAGAAGAATTTTTTAGTCATAAAAGATTCCGAAGAACAGCATGATCAGGATAAACAGCAGACTGGCGACAGCGAACGATACCCAGATCCAGACCGTCCGCACTGCCCAGCGGGGGTCTTCGGAGGGCTTTCTTAGCGGATAGAGATCCTCCTCTTGCTCGTCCGCATCCTGTCGGTCTTCGACCTGCATCTCGTCAGGTCCGGAATTCATGTTTTCGTCTTTTTGTTTTGGTTCACTTTTTTGATCAATATCAGACATCATAGACTCTGACTCCTCAGTAAGGCTCTCCTGCCTGGAGGTGAGCGATGATTTGTTCAGCTTCCGAGTCCGTGATTTTTGTGCCGTAGACCCGCATCAGCTTGATGATGCGATCCCAATCGCTCTTAGGGTACAGCCTGACCCTGTCCAGGGAGTGACACCGGGCGCATTTGTCCCGGATGAGATCTGCTGGTCCCTTAGGTGGGGGTGGAGGCAGTTTTTCGATATCCTCGGGTTTGACAGGAATCATCAGGTATGGCTGCCGCTCCTGAGGGACATAGACGTTATCGTAATGAGAGATGCGCTTGACGAATCGAGGTCTGGAGGCTTCTCTGTTGTACCCGCCGAGCATGACTGTGAGGAAGGCGATGATTCCCATGAACAAAAAGAGCGCGCGCCCCGATCCCTTTTGATAATTCACCATGTGGGCAGCCAATAATGCGCTTCCCACGGCGATGACGACCATCCAGGCGAAGAAAGCCCAGGTCATGATCATCCCCATAGCAAAATAGAACATCAGATAAAATCCTGAGATGGCATAGATCATGACCGTGGGAAGAGAAAAAGGTGATTTGGATCGGCTGAGACGGCGAAAATAAGCTAGAGAAGCTCCCAGCATGGCCGCTACCAAAATATGCTTTAACCACCAGGTGTTGATCCCACCGACATAGACATCACCCTTCCCGAGCATCAAGTTCCAGAAGGCCTCCGAAGCATCATTCTTGAGAACGTGAGAATAGAAATAGCCGATGATCGGCAGCGACAGGAGGGCGGCAAACCCGGTGTAAAAAGAAAAGCGGCCGCAGTCCTCGTAATAAGCACTTTTTCTTGTGTTTTTTGACAGGTAAAGTCTTATCCCGCACCAACCAGCCATGAAAAAGGCAGCGTAGGAAATATTGGCCACCGAGCGGTGAAGATGAAGCATGGCGAAGGACGGGTTGTAGAAGGCCTGCATATCCCAGCCGAGGATGCCCTTGAACAAGGACACTTCGGCCTCGCCAAAACCCGGGGTCACCATGTAGGCCCCGATGGCATTGATGATGTAAATCTGGAGTAAAAAGAAAGGTGTTAGGAGGCTGCCCAGGAAAATATGGAGTTTTTTGTGGCCCCATAATTTATCCCAGAAGAAGTAGTGGAAGGTGAGGGATGTGGCCAGGAGGAAAAACAGAAACTCTTCGATGATAAAGGGCCAGAAAAATTGATTCATGATCTGAGACCAAAATTGGGGGAAGAGTCCCGAGAGAGCAAACACTAGACCGATGGCGTTGATGGTGCCGATGTTGTAGATGCAGATGTTGAAAAGTTGAGCACGTTTGGCAAAAAGATCATACCGGTGGATGCGATGTCTGTAAGCGATGATCTGGGCCACCGTCACCACAAAAGCAATCCCGATCGCCAGAGAGCCCACCGAGGTGTGGAAAAGGCCGAAGAAGCCGATCACCCATTTGGCAGAGATGGCCGGAAACTCGATAGACGTCATTCGTTGTGCTCCTGAAGAAAACGGACGATCCGAGAGGCCTCTTCATCGGTTATCTGGACACCGAGACGATTCCGTTCGATCTCCACCTGGTCTTTCCAGTTTATCGTTGTGTACTTGAAGAGATCTTTAGGAGTTTTGTGATGGCAGTCGACGCATTTATCATAAACCAGGAACCGGTCGGCCTCGAAATCGGTCACTTCGGGCTTTTGGATTTCTTTGTAGACCGTGTAGGGACTTTTGGAGTGTTCGCGGACGAATCCTCCCAGAGCGAAAGCCAGAAATGCGGCCAGGCCGGCCACAAACATAAGCCAAGGCCAACCTTTATCCGTGAAGGGCTTGGCTTTTTTGCGCATCAGCCAGAGGAAAGCCAGGAATCCAGCCAGGATGAGTGTGTAGGCCACCCGCCAGGTGGCAGCGCTTCCCAGCCAATCCAGCGCTGGATGCCAGGTGAAGACAAAATAGAGACTGATCAGGGCGACGGTGACGGCGCTAAGGAAAAGGAGTTTGCGGCGGTGACGAATAAAAAGGTAGGTTGCCCCGATAGTTAGGAATACTGAAATTAGGGTCATCTTGATGATGAAAAATATAGAGGAATGTCCACCCATAATGGCATGAAAGGCCACAGGAGCATTCTGCTGAATAACTTTTGCATAGACCCAACCGATGAAAGGCATGGCAAAGAAAGCCAGTATACCCAGAGAAAAAGTCAAATCCGACGCAAAGCCAAAATAATTCTTCTCAGTTTTAACTTTGGCTCGCATGTATTTTAGAGCCAAGACACCACCGACGAGAAGCATCGTGTAGCTGATGTTGCCGAAAAATCGATGGAGAAAAAGAAGGGGAAAACTGGGATTGAAGAAGGCCTTGGCCGACCATCCGACGGCCTCGTTCACCGCCGGTAAGGCGGCGCTGGGTGTGAGCATGTATCCTCCAATCGCATCCCATACGGCCTGGATCAGGAGCCCGAAAACAGCGGTTAGAACTCCGAAAAAAATATGAAGCCTTTTCCGGTTCATCATCCGGTCCCAAGGGAGGTAGTAACATAAGAAAAGAAAAATCACATCCAGGGTAAAAAAGCAGAATTGGACGATGAGGGGAAAGAAGAACAGGTTTGACCAGCGAGACCAGAACTCAGGATAGAGGCCGATGATGAAAATAACAATTCCGGTGCCCAGAGCCGCACCCGGGGAATACAGGATCATGGCGAAGAAGACGAGGCTTCTGGCCAGGCGGTCGTGGCGGAGATCCTTCAGGCGCCAACCGACATACTCAAAGATGGGGGCGAGGACGAGAAAGGCGGTGATGATCGTGGCGATCGGGATGTGGGAATAGATGACTTCTTCCATCCATACCCAGCGGGGAAAAAGCGGGGTTTGAATGACGGGCAGGTCCATCAAAAAACCTTCATGTAATGAGTTGGATGGTGAGAAATAAAAAAGTGCACATGATAGGGATACACGCACCAGATCATAGAACTTTGTATCTTATTGATGGAGATGATGAAAGTCAAGGAATTGGGTCGAAGTCAGAAATAGGTTATCGACCTCGACTGTAGAGTCCGATCAATTCGGTCTGAGCCAGGGTATGACCTTCCATCGCCCTTTCCAAATCATCTTTTCTTATGCCTTCTTCCAGAGCAAGGTTGGTATCCAAGGCGTACAGTTTAAAGAAGTAGCGGTGGGTTCCCGACGGAGGGCAGGGACCTCCATAGTCCAATTTCCTGAAATCATTCATTCCTTGTGTGCCCGGGATGCTGTCCTCGTCAACCTGGGCTGTCACCGGGATGTTGAAGACCACCCAATGAACCCATGTACCCATCGGAGCATCCGGGTCATCGACGATCAGAGCCAAACTCTGAGTTTCGGGCGGAATATCCTGTATGATCAAAGTGGGGTTGACATCGACCCCATCACACGTGAATTTGGAAGGGATCATCTCGTTGTGTTCAAAATCTGGGCTTTTTAGTCTCATGGCAAACCTCCCTTTATTCTCATGAGGTCGGAACCTCAACGTCTTAGTCTACCATGAATCTTCGTCGAAAACAGCAATTTTGGGTTTTGAAATTTTCGGTCAAGGATTTATAATAAGTCATCTGGGAAGAATAGTCTGCTCTGGTTTTTCGCCAAAAGATAAAGGAGGGTTCAGATGGCCAAAGTGGCTGTGCTCATCGATGGTATGTTCGAGGATTCGGAATACACGAGTCCCGCCAAAGCCTTCAAAGACGCAGGGCATGAGCTCGTTCATGTCGGCCTTAAAGAAGGCAAAGAGGTTAAAGGAAAAAAACAACAATCGTCAGTCATCGTTGACCGGGCGGTCAAAGATGTCAGCGTCGTTGATTTTGACGCCCTCCTGATTCCTGGAGGTTATTCGCCCGACCGCCTGAGAGCCCACGAAGAGGTTGTCTCTTTTGTGAAGGAGTTTATGGAGAGCGGTAAACCCGTCTTTGCGATTTGCCACGCACCTCAACTCTTAATCACGGCTCAAGTTCTCCTAGGCCGGAAGGTCACCGGGTGGAAATCCATCAGCCAGGATATCAAGAATGCCGGTGCTGAATACCTGGACCAGAAGGTCGTGGTGGATGGGAATTTAGTCTCCAGTCGACATCCGGGAGACCTGCCTGCTTTTATCCATGAGTCGCTGGCCAAGTTATAGCCTGCTGTACTCGGACAATGAACAGCATGTCATTGGTTTTAATCAAGATTCCAGCCGGGAAGTACGGAAAGGAGTAGAAACACATGCTTGAACAGGGTCTTTTTCTCGTGACGTCCTATTTCGCGGCCGTGGCGGCGACAATTGCCGGTTTTGGGAGTTCCACCCTGCTGATTCCAGTGGCTTTTCTGTTCATGGATATCAAAACCGCCGTCTTCATCGTAGCTGTATTTCATCTGTTCAATAACCTGTTTAAAATCAG
>CAYGBF010000124.1:0-3193 GCA_964348035.1 uncultured Eubacteriales bacterium
CAGCCTCCGCTGGAATGACATTTTACTGAGTCCCTGCTGGAGTTTATACCTGCGAAAGCAGGTACACAGAACAAAAAAAGATTCTTATCCATAAAAGACTGGGTTCCAGCTCCCTGCCACCTGTCTGCATAGGTGCAAGCTCCGCAGGGACAGGCTCCGCTGGAATGACACTTTATTTTTTATTTTTCGAGTAGCGGAAGGCGTGTTTTTTGGCTTCGGAGGAGAGGGGTTCGTTCATGCTTCCTGTCCGGTATCCTTCAAGGTCAAGAGTCACGTAGTAATACCCTATCTTTTTGAAGGCCTCGATGACTCTCTCCCTAACGTCCTTCCTGATGAGGTGCGGAAAATCATCGGGGGCAATCTCGATCCTGGCGGTTTGACCGTGATGTCTCACCCTAAACTGGGAAATTCCGAGTTTTCTCAAGTACTCTTCCGCCTGATCGACCTTCCTTAATTCTTCGGAACTGATTTCAGAAAAGTAGGGAAACCGGGAGGATAGGCAGGCAAACCAGGGCTTTTTCCAGGTGGGCAGCTCTAGATGCCGGGAAAGCTCCCGGATTTCCGTCTTCACCAAGCCCACCTCCTTGAGCGGGGACCGCACGCCCAATTCCTCCAACGCTTTTAATCCCGGCCTGAAATCAGCCACATCTTCACTGTTCGAGCCGTCCAGGACATACGGGATTCCCTCAGCTCGGGCGATGTCTAGCAATTTCGAGAACAATTCTTTCTTGCAGTGGTAGCACCGCTGGGGAGGATTGTGGGCAAACTCCGGGTTCCCCAGTTCTTTGGTCTGGATAACCTTGTGGCGGACAGACATCTCATCGGCCAGCCTCAAGGCCTCTTTTTGCTCTCTTTGGGGGTAGGTTTCCGAGCTGGCGATCACGGCCAGAACCTTCTCTCCCAGTTCCACTTGGGCTGCTTTCAACAAAAACGTACTGTCGACACCACCTGAGAAAGCCACGAGCACTTCCCCCATCTGTCGGAGGAGTGATTTCAGCTTATTGTATTTGGCAAGTGTTCTGACTGAAATTTTTTGAGTATTCGTCTGTCCAGGTGTTTTCATCGTGTTTTCCTCTGATTGATGAAGGCTTCGACTTCCTTCACGAATTCGGGGACGATCTCTTCCTCCTTCAGACGACGTTGAAGCTTCCCCTGTTTGAAGATAACACCCGCGCCTCGGCCGCAGGCAACACCGATGTCGGCCTCTTTGGCCTCACCCGGACCGTTGACCATGCAGCCCATGACGGCAACCTTGATATTCTCTTCGACAGGAGACAGCTTTTTTTCAATCTCGGAGGCGATTTCGAAAAGGTCAACTTCGCATCGCCCACAGATCGGGCACGAAATGAACTGGACACCGCGGGAAGGAAGACCCAGGCTGCTCAGGATGAGATACCCGACACGGACTTCTTCTTCCGGAGGAGCTGTCAGAGAGACCCTGATCGTATCCGCCAGTCCCTGCTGGATGAGCAGAGCCAACCCGACAGAAGACTTCACCGTTCCGCTCAGGAATCCACCCGCCTCTGTGATCCCGGTATGGAAGGGGTAATCGATCTTATCGGCCAGGAGCTGGTAGGCTTTGACCGTCCGGCCCACATCCGAGGCCTTCAAGGAAATCTTTATCAGATCAAAATCCAGATCCTCCAGGATCCGGACATGCCTGAGCGCACTCCCGACCATGGCCTCTGGAGTTGCCCCGTTGTGCTTTCGCAACAGGTCTTTTTCTAGAGAGCCGGAGTTGACACCGATGCGGATGGGAATGTTTCTTTCTTTAGCTACGCTGACGACGGCTTTAACCTTATCTTTAGAGCCGATATTCCCGGGATTAATGCGCAGCCCGTCGATCCCTTTTTCGAGAGAAGCAACAGCCAACCTGTGATCAAAATGGATGTCAGCGACTAAGGGAATCCTGACTGCCCTTTTAATCTCGGGCAAAGCTTCGACCGCTTCTTCATCAGGAACAGCCAGGCGCACGATCTCACAGCCGATATCTTCCAGCCTTTTTATCTGGTCTATGGTGGCTTCTCTATCCTTGGTATCGGTTTTGGTCATAGACTGGACGATGATCGGGGCATCACCACCGATAGGCACTTGACCGATTCTAATCTGTCTGGTTTGACGCCGTTTGAGATCGGGCTGCAGCTTTTTTATATGAAGGGAGTCCTGGGTGCAAGGGTATGACGATCTGTCTTCACTCATATTAATAACCTAACAAACTGATATTATAGCATTTTCGGGGGGACACTCAAAAAGATCTGGGAAGGAAGAAAAAGAGATATATGCCCCATAATCCATTATTCCAGCCACCTCTCGTCATTCCTGCACTCGCTTTCGCGAGCACAGGCTCCGCTGGGAACAAGAACTAAAAAAAGATTTTTATCCATATAAGACTGGATCCCTGCCTCCGCAGGGATGACAGGAAGGGGGACTAGGTCCCTGCCACCTGTTACCTGCCTTCGCAGGCACAGGCTGCACAGGTGCAAGCTCCTCAGGGACAGGCTCCGCTGGGAACAAGAACTAAAAAAGACTCTTATCCATATAAGACTAGGTTCCAGCTCCCTGCCTCCGCAGGGACAGGCTCCGCTGGAATGACAACTAGAACGGGAAGAAGCTTTGCCAGCCGTTGGGAAGCCGCTTCTGGACGTCGTTAAGGATGATAAAACCTATCAGGACGACGAAAATAGCGAACCCGATCTTGATCACGATGCCTTTGACTCTAGGGCTGAAATCCCGGCGGAACATACCCTCCAAGGCCAAGACGAGCATCTGTCCTCCATCCAGGACGGGGATGGGAATCAGGTTGATGATCCCCAGCTGAAGGCTGATCAAGGCGATCCAAGTGATCATGGCCATGAATCCCATACGGAAGGCAGCGTATGAGAAATTGGCAATCTCGATCGGCCCACCCAGCTGTCTTGTCGAGGCCTCACCGGTCACCAAATCCTTGATGAAGTTGACGACCAGGAACGTCAACTCGATGTTCTGTTTGACACTCTGAGCGATGGCTGGAAAAAAACTGTATTTTTGGATGACAGATTTCGGCACTTGAGCAATGCCTATTTTCCCCACCTTTCCCTCGAGACGCGGGACAACCTTAAGGATCAGCTTTTCTTCCCCCCTCTCTACCAGCAGTTCGAGTTCATTGCCGGGATTATTCTGGAGGATTTCCACGAATTTGTAATAGTAAACGGGA
>CAYGBF010000125.1:0-3793 GCA_964348035.1 uncultured Eubacteriales bacterium
CTAACCTCGGCATAAATCCTGGCTCCGCGCTTCAAGGCCGATCCCATCTCTTCTAAGATAATCACTCCGGCCCCCTCTCCCATGACAAACCCGTCTCGTTTGGCATCGAAGGGGCGAGAGGCTTTTTCGGGCTCATCATTCCTTCGAGATAAGGCTCGCATGGCACAAAAACCCGCAAGTCCTAAAGGAGTGATA
Organism: uncultured Eubacteriales bacterium; assembly: GCA_964348035.1. Taxonomy (GTDB): domain Bacteria; phylum Acidobacteriota; class Aminicenantia; order Aminicenantales; family Aminicenantaceae; genus CAYFXE01. The sequence goes on from CAYGBF010000125.1 coordinate 196, forward strand.
GGAGCCTCGGCTCCTCCAGCAATCATGACATCGGCATCTCCTCTGGCGACAATACGGAAAGAATCACCGACCGCATGGGTTCCGGTCGTACAAGCCGTCGCTGTCGCAGAGTTCGGACCCCTTGCCTTGTATTTTATGGATATTTGACCTGAGGCTTCGTTGATGATGGACGAAACCAAAAAGAACGGGGACACCCGGCTCGGTCCTTTCTTCACTAATGTCCTAACCGTATCCTCGATGGATCCGATACCGCCTATCCCCGAACCGACGTACACCCCACACCGGTCCCCTTCCAACGCAGAGGGGGGGATTCCTGAGTCATCCACGGCTAGTTGGGCAGCAACGGTTGCATACTGAATGAAGGGATCCATCTTCCGGGCCTCTTTCTTCTCGATGAATTGGAGGGGGTCAAAGTCCTTGATTTCCCCAGCGATCTGGGTGGTGTATTCAGAGACATCAAAGCTATCGATTAAGCTGATACCACTTTTACCTTCTAAGAGCGCACTCCAGTTAATCTCTGTCCCTATTCCCAGGGGAGCAACAAGGCCTATCCCTGTGATCACCACCCGTCTAGGAGAGGGAGTTTTCGGCTGAAGGGGAAAATCGTTCATGGGATCCTAATAGACTCTAGCTTTAGGATTTCTTAGGAAGATGGGACAGGACATAATCCATGGCCTTCCCGACCGTGACCATTTTTTCGGCTTCCTCATCTGGAATATCCAGATCAAACTCATCCTCTAAGGCCATCACTAATTCCACCGTATCCAGTGAATCCGCCCCGAGATCATCGATGAACGAGGCTTCTTCAGTCACCTGATCTTCGCTTATGCTCAATTTATCAGCGACGATGGCTTTGACTTTCTTTAGGAGTTCTTCTCTTTCCATGCTTTTCCTCCTCTTTGATTTATCTAAATCGGAAGCTACATAAACAAGCCGCCGTTTATGTTAATGACCTGTCCGGTGATGTAAGAGGCCCCCTCGGAAAGAAGGAATCGAACTGCGTTGGCCACTTCATCAGGTTTACAGAATCGTTTCATCGGAATCAAGTCAAGGAATGATTTTTGTACAGACTCAGGGAGATTTTCTGTCATCGGCGTGTCGACAAACCCGGGAGCAACGGCGTTTACAGTAATACTGCGCGAGGCCACTTCCCTCGCCAAGGATTTCGTAAACCCGATGACTCCCGCCTTGGAAGCGGAGTAATTCGTCTGGCCGACATTTCCCATCAGACCGACCACAGACGAGATGTTCACGATCCGTCCATAACGGTGGGACATCATGTTCCTGATCACGGCCTGAGAAAAATTGAACACCCCTTTCAGGTTAACGGCTATGACTGCATCCCATTCTTCCTCTTTCATCCTCATCATGAGACTGTCCCGGGTTATCCCCGCGTTGTTAACGAGATAATCGATCTTCTCGCGGCTTTCTAGAACCGCCTGGACAACATTGATACAGTCTTCCCTTCGGGAGACATCGGCCCGGTAAACAGCCGCTTTCCCTTCTTGGGCTCGAATCCTCTCAGCCAAATCTTGCAGTTTTTCTTCTTGAATGTCCACCAGGATAAGATCCGACCCTTCCTTAGCCATGGTCAAGGCAATGGCCTCTCCTATTCCCTGAGAAGCGCCGGTAACGATACAGGTCTTATCCGCCATTTTCATCCTAGGCCTTTGCTCGTTTCATATCGAGAGGAAACTGGATCATCTCGTTTTGTATTTTTTCCTGCACCCTATTGATCACAAACTCTTTCGCGACTCCGATGGCGTTCTTCACCGCCTTGGCGTTGGAACGGCCGTGCCCGATGACACAGGCTCCTTTTAAACCTAGAAGATGGGCGCCGCCGTATTCAGAATAATCTATTTTCTTATACAATCTCTTCACGTTCCTTTTCATCAAAAAAAACCCGATTTTACAGAAAATATTTTTCATGACTTCATTGCGGGCCATGTCAAAAAAAGTCTCGACGACTCCTTCGCTGACCTTCAAGGCCACGTTCCCAGTGAACCCATCGCAGACGATAACATCCGCCCGGCCCGAATAGATATCCTTACCCTCCACGTTTCCGATAAAATTCAGCGGGGTTCTCCGGAGTCTTTCAAATGCCTCCTTGGTGAGATCATTGCCCTTTATTCTTTCCTCGCCGATACTCATCAGGCCAATCCGTGGGATACTCAAGCCTAGAACATTCTCCATGAAGATTTGTCCCATGATCGCAAACTGCTCAAGATGATGAGGCCGACAATCGACGTTGGCGCCGACATCGATCAGAAGGGTCAGCCCCTTCATCGTGGGGACAAGAAGGGCCAGGGCCGGTCTGTCAACTCCCTTCAGTGCTCCTAAGATTTTTCTCGAGACATAGACAATCGCTGCTGTGTTCCCTGTGCTGACGAAGGCCTCGGCTTCGCCATCCTTCACCAATTGTGTTCCGACCCGGATCGAAGACATCCTTTTCCTTCGGGCGGCGAACAATCCTTCTCCCATCCCGATGGCCTCAGCCGCATTAATGATGTTTATTCTGGACAAGGAATGGGAGGTGTTTTTGACCGCTTTCTTGATGATGTCCTCGACGCCCACGAGAAGGACATCGATTTGATAATCATGGGTGGCTCGGACAGCCCCCTCGACAATGACCTTGGGCCCGTGATCTCCGCCCATAGCGTCAACAGCGACCCTCATTCGAGTCTCTTTCGTTATTACTCTTCTGTCCCCTCGACTACGGGTCTCCCTTTGTAATAGCCGCATGAAGGACAGGCCCGGTGGGGAAACTTTGGATTGCCACAGTTGGAGCAGATGGATAGGGGAGGAACAGAAAGGGCATCGTGGGCCCTTTTTTTCATCTTCCTGGCATGAGAATGTCTTCTTTTTGGGTTCGCCATTTATCTCTTGTCTCTAATAAATATTTTCAATTTGTCGAGCCGTGGATCTGACTTGTCGCGAACGCAGGAGCACTCTCCTCGTTTGACGATCTTTCCGCACACAGGACAGATCCCTTGGCAGCCCTCAAAGCAGAGGGGCTTAACAGGAAAAGTCAAATTCAGCTGTTCCAAGATGATTTCTTTAAAATCGATCTTCCGATTGTAATAGAACAAGCGACTCATGTCTTCAGTGTCCAACTCTTCTTTGACTTCCTCGAGTTCTTCCGGCAGGTAGACGAGATCAAACTTGGAATCAATCGGAAACTCAAAAGGAACAAGGCAGCGGCTGCAGTTAAAGCTGAGGCGTGTCTTGACCTTCCCTTTGACAGCAATTTCCTCCCCGACTTTTTTTACGGTTGCCTCGACATGAACGGGTTCGAGGAACACCGCATTTTCTTCGACAAGATCGATACTGAGGAACTCAAAGTCCCTGTCGATCACAAGGCCTTTTTCAGGCAGTCTGTCTATATCGATAATCATCGTTTCTCCCTGATAAGTCAATCTATTATACCATCTCGCTTTGCTTTGTCAATCGGGCCTACAGGGGATTCCGTCATGGTGGAAGCATCCCCAAAACCGTGATAGTAAACCACATTGAGATATGAAATGGATAAGGTAGGGTGTTGAGAAAACCCTAGCAGGGCCGAGCGGGCACGGCTCCTCTCCTCAGGAGAGGAGAGCGA
>CAYGBF010000126.1:0-11957 GCA_964348035.1 uncultured Eubacteriales bacterium
ACCTTTGGAGATAGTTTTGCAGATTGGAATCGGTCGCGTGATACCCGTTACGTTCAGGCCCAGACTAGGAGATACTTACCTGAAGAAATGTACGAGTATGAAGAGGAGCTGGCCGACAGCGGCCGGTGGGTGTACGAACGGCCTTACGGTTATGTTTGGGTGCCGACTGTATACCATTACCATGATTGGCGTCCTTACTACTACGGACGTTGGGTCTGGTATCCCATCATCGGCTGGAATTGGGTCTCGTATGAACCCTGGGGTTGGTGTGTCTACCATTACGGCCGATGGCATTGGCGTATCGGGTTAGGATGGTACTGGATCCCGACTCGCTATTGGGGTCCGTCCTGGGTCCACTGGTACTGGGGGCGTGATTATATCGGCTGGTGTCCGCTGAGTTACTACGGTTATCCAGTTGTCATCGTCAACAACCATTTTTACGAACGCTATTATGATCGCTACTATCCTATCCACTCTCGAGCTCTGACAGTGATCCACCGGAATCAGCTCCAGGCCCGCCGCATCTCGAAAGTTGCACTCGGTCGAAGCCAAGTGTCTCGGATCGGAAAAATATCCTTATCGGCCAAGCAGCCGACTATTAGACCTATCCGGAATGCCGACAGCATGGTGACCGCTGCTGCCAAGAAGGCCTTGACTCGATCGTCTCTCCGGCAGGTCAACAAAGGCTTCAAATCGGGAAGAGCTTCCCCTCTGTCTTCTTCGAAATCGATTCGCTCGCAGTCCCTCAACCGCACGTCCTCTGTGTCCCGATCGTCCAGATCGATCCGTTCGGATTCTATGGGTAAAAAGACACTCTCCAGTTCATCATCGACCTTGAGTACACCTGACAGAAGCTCTCCCTTTTCTGGAAATGTATCCAAAACCACCCGAGGGTCTCTGACCAGAATCGACCGGGGCATCCGGTCTACCTCGAGCTTGAAAACATATCCTTCAAGAAGAAACGTTTCTTCTCCTTCGAAGTCAAGAAGTATCACCTCATCTTCAATCAAAAGGAGCTCCCATTCGACTATCAGGAATTTGAGGCCTGAATCCTCAGTCAAACACTACTCCTCTAGAGGCATCGTTAGGTCGACGATATCCCGGTCATCGAACAGGGCAATCAGTCAAAGCCTGAAGAGCACATCAAGAGGATCAAAGACAACTATGGGGCGAATCAAACATTATCCCAGCTCCAGTCGTTCGCCGAGCCGTTATTCGGCAACAAAATCTCGTTCCAGCTCATCCTCCCGGAGGAGGTATTACTCATCGAGGAAACAGATATCTTCCAGGAGTTCTGCCTCTCGGAGTTCCAGGATAGCCTATAAATCGAGTTCATCTAGAGGATATATCCGTCCGAACTCCTCGTACATCCAGAGAGGATTGAGTTCGAGCCGGGGGAGTGCTGGGATTACGCCGAGCGTCGGTCGATCACGATCAAGCTCATCCTATTCTTTGCCGCGAAGCTCGTACATGTCTCCCTCGAGGAAGTCTTCTCGGGTGAGATCATCCTCGAGTCGGTCGTCATACTCTAGCGGAAGAATATCCTCCTCCCGGAGTTTTTCTGGGGGTCGAAGTCGTTCCGTCCGCTCAGTATCGCAGAGTTCGTCGAGGGGTCGGTCCCGCTCATCCAGATCAAAGGTCAGAAAAAAATAGTCCGATCCTGAAGTCCATCGGTTGTTCCGTATTTTCCTCTTTACTTTTACCCCTGCCAATGGTATAAAAGTCTTCCGTTGACTGCAACCCACTGCACAAGCGTGACAAATCATCGGGAGGTGTGAGCTATGACAAGGATTCGGTATCTCTTTTTTTTCGGGATTTGTGTGATGCTGATCTTGGGAGGACAGACGGCTTGTAAGAAAGGAGAAGAAGTCGGAGAAATCACAGAAGAAGAAGAAGCGGCCACAATACAGGAGGATGTCATCGAATTCGAGGGCACGGTCAAAATGGCCGTTGGCAGGTATCTCTTTGTTCCTCAAGTTCCAGGATTTGATATCGTTGTTCAAGGGCCTTTGGATGTCGGCGAGGCCCAGGCTTTGATCGGCAACGAAATCAGGGGAAAGGGGCAGTCTTTACCAGAATATCCCTCGATCCTAGTCGCTGACGAGATTGAAATCAAAGAAGCAGAAGACGTGTGGAGAATGATTTTTACAAGGAGTGAAGAATTTACCCTTGATGATTACGTAGCTCTCAAATCAAGAGATGACTTCGAAGTCTTGTCCGGTCTTTCCTACAACAAAAAGGTCGGATGGGAGGGAAAGGACAAGGCCAAAGTCTACGGCAGGCTCATAACTGAGGCAGAGGACGAAGGAGAGGAAGAAAGCTACACGATCGTCGTACTCGATGATCAAGGCAAAGAAGTAGGTAAAATCTTAGTGGATGAACTCACTGATTTTGCCGAGTTTTACCTGAAAAAACTGAGATTATTCGATAGATTCTGGTTTTATGTGACCGTCAAAGAGACTGTGGATTGGAGGTCTCGACGCCGGACAAGAGATCTTTTTCACGCCGATGTCCTTTTGGCCGGGCTTTATTAAGACGCAGAGGCCCTAAAAGAATTCGGCTGTAAAAATAATTCCGTTATATTCGATTTTAATACCCTTTCGAAACTACGAACATCCTCTGCCAGACATCTGTGGAAGGAGGAATAAACAAATGAAAAAAAGGTGACTAAGGAATGATTTGGATATTAATCGGCATTTTTTACCTTAACCTGCCTTCGCAGGTACAAGTCTGGCGAGCCGGGGTTAGGCCGGGTCGGGTTTGTCGAATCTGCTTCGTGGCGGCAAACTCGACTCGTGAATAATCCAGGCTAATCCAGCTTCGGGTGCTGGCGATGGAAATCTGTCGCCTCCTGAAAAGCTTTGGCCAGCCTGAGAATTTTCTCTTCCTCGAATAAATTCCCGATAAGAGAGAAGCTCGTAGGAGCACCTTTCTTGTCGAATCCGTTCGGAATAACGACTGTGGGGTGCCCGGTGAGATTCGTCAGGAGAAGGTTGTTGCCGCCGAAGGAGGGGGCTACGTAGAGATCCAGGTCTTTCATCCTCTCTGACATGTCCTGAATCAGAAGCGTTCGGACACGATTGGCTTGGATATATTCTACGGCCGGGATAAATCTTGCCTGACGAAATACGTTCGGCCAGGCTCTGGCTGCTTGTCTTTTCAGAAGATCGTCTTTCCCGCTCCGGGTCAGCTCATCAAAGGCGGCGGCAGCTTCGGCGTTGAGGATGAACGAGAGGGCATCCACAGGAAGCTGGGGGAGTTCGAAAGGGACAAGCTCAATCCCCAACGAACGGAGAATATGCAAGGCAGCCTCGTCATTCTGTTTGCCTCGGTAATCCTCATCGAAGGTCTTTTTAAGATACCCGACGCGGAGCTCTTTGATGTCGAGATCTTGATCGTAATTAAAAGGAAGGTTGACTACGGTTAAGTCTTTACCGTCGGGTCCGTAGATGGCTTCGAAGACAAGGGCACAGTCTTCGGCCGAGCGGCAGATAGGACCGATCTTGTCCATGCTCCAGCTTAAGGCCATGGCTCCATGCCGGCTCACCCGGCCGAATGTCGGCCGGAGACCGCTGACTCCGCAGCGTGCGGAAGGCGAGACGATGGACCCCCAGGTTTCTGTGCCTATCGAAAACCCGACGAGGCCGGCAGCCGTGGCCGATGCCGACCCGGCTGAAGAGCCACTCGATCCCTGTTCAAGATTCCAAGGGTTCTTTGTTTTCCCGCCAAACCAAACATCCCCCCAGGCTAGAGCTCCCATCGTCAGCTTAGCCACCAAGACAGCTCCGGCAGCCTCCAATCGTTCGACGACCGTCGCGTCTTCGTAGATGACCTGGTCTTTGTAAGGCCTTGCCCCCCATGTAGTCTTTATGCCTTTCGTGGAAAGAAGGTCCTTGGCTCCCCATGGGATGCCGTGTAGAGGGCCTCGGTAGCGACCCGAGGTAATCTCTTGATCGGCTCGTTTGGCCTGTGATTTGGCCAGGTTTTCGGTGAGAGTGATCACGCACTCCAACCGAGGGCCGACTGTTTTGAGACGCTCCAAATAAAGTTCTGTGAGCTGGAGAGAAGTGATTTTTTGCGTCCTGATCAGTTCGGCCAAGGCCGTTACAGGATAAAATGCCAAATCTTCGAAAATTTCGGGCATCTGGATGTCTGTCTCCGGGGTTAAAACGAAGGACTTTGGCTCTCTCCAGACGCTCTGGCCAGGCATGACCGGGTTGAAGAAGAGGGCGGGGGGGACTTGATTCTTAAGGCTCACTGTCCGGAGTTGTTCATAGGAGCGTCGATTTCTGGTCAGGTTACCACGCATCATTCGCCGTTCTTTCTGGGTAAAATCAAGACCGATGATTTTCTCGGCAGAGACGATATCCTGGGTTGTGATTCTGCGGCCTCCTTTAACAAAATAGAGGATCAAGGCTCCTCCGAAAATGAGGAGAGCCAGAAGAAAAATAATGATTAGATACAAGACCGAGATCTTGCCCTGCACTCTTTTCAGGTTACACATGACGGATAATCTCCTTTTTGTTAGGTTGAGCGTGCGTCGGGCTTCAGAAATTCAAAAAGTAATCACCAAGATAGAGGATGTTCTTTTCAGCAGGAAGCTTTCTCACAGTCTCTTTCGAGAAAATCGAGTTTGAGATGTCGCCGGCTGGTGGAGTCTAAGAATAAGAGGACGACCGCCGCACAGGATCATGGCCAACTTGTTATCAGTTTTTCTGGAGAATTGCAAGAAGGAAAGTAAGGAAAATAGAAAGGGGATTCAGAGATGTGATGAAATCAGGAGGCCTTCGGGGGTCAAACCGTTTGTCCTTTTGTCTCTTTTTTGGTATAAGAACTGCCTGACTGAGGAAAGAAAGCAGATGAAGGCGTCATCCATCAAGAGTGTGATTTCTGATTTAGGTAAAGTCATACTCTTCTTCGACAACAAAATTTTCTTGAACAGGATGATGGGCTTTTCGCCTCTTTCCTTAGAGGAGATGAGCAAAGCGATTTTTTCCCATTTTGAGATCGTCCAGGAATTTGATCGAGGAAAACTCTCTTCCCATCAGTTCTACGAGCTGGCATCGGAAAAACTCCAGGCTGAGATATCTTTCGAAGACTTCTACCTTATGTATAATGATATTTTTTCCATTAATCCACCGGTCTTGAACTTGCTGAAAAAACTGAAATCTCTGCACAGGCTAATCCTCCTCTCCAACACCGATGTCATGCGATTCGGATTCATCAAACAACGGTTTCCTGAAATCCTGATTTTTGATGATTATGTCCTTTCTTTTGAAGTGGGCCGTATCAAGCCCGATCCACATATCTACCGTGTGGCCCTTGAAAAAGCTGAGGCTAAAGCCGAAGAATGTGTGTTCATTGATGATAGAGAGGAGAATATCGAAGGGGCGAGGCGAATGGGCATAAACAGCATTCTTTTCCAAGATCATGCCCAGCTCGAAACCTCCCTTGGGGAATATGGTCTCTCCTTTAAAAAAGTTTAAAAGGGGACTGGCGCCTTTTTTTTGTAAATCCTCGCTAACTAGTTGTAAAAAAAGAGATATATAAATTTTGTCGAAAAAAAGTAGTCAGTTCCCTTTTTTACGAATAGTCAAAGGCGAGGATTATTGACCTCAAGAGGAAAAAAATCGGATGTAGACCTTCCGTCTCCTCGGCCCATCGAATTCACAGAAAAAAATCCCCTGCCAGGTTCCGAGGACCAGGTCTCCTTTGTCAACGATCAGGCTTACCGAGGAGCCCACAAGGCTCGCCTTGATGTGAGCAGGGGAGTTGCCCTCCGAGTGGCTGTAGGGGAGGGAGTCTGGAATGACTTTGGTTAGGGTTTCGATGATATCTTTTTTAACCGATGGATCTGCGTTTTCGTTGACCGTCACTGCTGCCGTAGTGTGAGGAACATAGATGAGGCAGACACCATTCGTGATACCTGAAGCTCTCGTCAATTCTCTCAATCTTGGAGTCAAATCGAAAAATTCCTGTCGGGTTTGTGTCTGGACATCAATCGTTTGCATTTTAATTCCTTAACAGTCTGAATTACGACTTGATTTTTTAAGCAAATTTTATCATACATGAAAGAGAGAAGACAGATTTCAGTTAGGTTTTGTCAAAGATTGTAAAAAAAAACATTTTTTTTAAAAAACACTTGACAAAGCGAGCGAGAGAATATAGATTTATGGACGCCATATACAACATTTAGTAGTTTTCATATCGATTCTACACAATATATGGTAAGATTGTCGGAAATTTAATCGCCTCATTCCCGACAAAACGGGTAAGGATTTCCAAACGCCTCGGATGTTGGAGGAGTACTTTTGACTTTGGTCTGAGGAAAGGAGACAGGGGATGCAAAGATCGGTCACCAGAATAAAGAAAAGAGACGGGGATATCGTTGACTTTGTCCAGGACAAAATCACAACAGCCGTGTATAAGGCGATGGAATCCAGCGGTGTCATCGATAAAGTAGCCGCCAAGAGTATCTCTGACATCGTCACGTTCATGCTAGAAGACAAGTTTGGTGGTTATACCATCCCTTCGGTGGAACAAATCCAGGATATCGTCGAAATGGTCCTGATGAAGCAGGGACACCACGATATCGCTAAGTCTTATATTCTCTACCGAGAACGTCATAAGGGAATACGAGAGGCGCGGAAGACCGGTATAAACCTTGAGAGATTGATCAAGGATTACATCAATGATCTGGATTGGAAAATCCGGGAGAACAGTAACGAAGGAGTAATGAGTTTCTCTGGGTTGAATGCCAGAATCTCGGGAGAGGTGCTGGCCAACTTTGCCCTGTATCAGTTGTATTCGGAAAAAATCAAAAAGAGCCACATGGAGGGTGAGTATCATATCCATGACCTTTCTTACCCCATTGTCGGATATTGTGCTGGCTGGTCTTTAAAGAACCTACTCAAGAAAGGTTTCGGGCATGTCCCCAGTCAAGTTCATTCCTTTCCGGCCAAACACCTGGAAACGGCCTCCCTCCACATCGTCAACTATATTGGGACTATGCAGGGAGAGTTCGCCGGAGCTCAGGCCTTTTCAAGCGTAGACACGCTCTTGGCTCCTTTTGTCCGGGCCGATAACCTTGATTACGGAGAGGTCAAGCAGGATATCCAGAAGCTTATTTTCGGGTTGAACGTTCCCTCCCGCTGGGGATGGCAGACGCCGTTTTCCAACTTGACCTTTGATTGGACCGTCCCCGAGGACTTGAAAGACGAAAAAGTCATCGTCGGGGGAAAAGAACTCGATTCCGTATACGGCGAATACCAGGAAGAGATGGATCTGATTAACCGAGCTTTTTTGGAGTTGATGATCGAGGGCGATCAGCAGAGCCGTGTGTTTACCTTCCCCATACCCACTTATAATTTGACGAAAGACTTCGACTGGGATTCTCCGAATGCTAACCTCCTTTTTGACGTCACAGCTAAGTACGGAATACCGTATTTCCAGAATTACATAGGCACGGAATTGGATCCCGGAGATATCCGGGCCATGTGTTGCCGCCTCAACCTGGACCAGAGAGAATTGATGAGGCGTCCCGGGAATATTTGGGGCGCGGGAGACTCGACAGGATCTATAGGTGTGGTGACCATAAACATGAATAGGATCGGGTTTGAATCGAGGTCGAAGGAAGAGTTTCTGGAAAGATTAAGGAACCTGATGATCCTGGCCAAGGAATCTCTGGAGACAAAACGAGAAGTGGTCAACAACATGTTGACCAAAGGACTCATGCCCTACAGCTTGGTCTACCTCGGGCATTTCGATAATCATTTCTCGACGATAGGTCTCTGCGGAATGCACGAATGCTGTCAGAATTTTTTGGGAAAGGGAATCGGTACTCCGGAAGGAAAGGAGTTCACCCTGGAGGTCATGAACTTCATGAAAGAGACCATCCGAGAATTCCAAGAGGAGACAGGGAACCTGTATAATCTTGAGGCTACGCCGGCCGAGTCGACATCTTACCGCTTAGCTCGGTTAGACAGGGCTAAATATAACCAGATCATCACTTCTGGGAACGCGAAGTATCCCTACCTGACAAATTCAACCCAGCTCAACGTCGATGCCACTCGTGACATCTTCGAAGCCATCGAACACCAGAAAGATGTCCAGCCTCTGTATACGGGGGGAACGATTTTCCATGCTTTTCTTCCTGAAGCGATCGATGGCCCGACATGCAAGCGACTGGTCAAGAAGATCAGCGCCACCAAGCTTCCGTATTTCAGCATCACCCCTACGTTCAGTGTCTGCTATAACCACGGCTACATCAGGGGAGAAGCTCAGACGTGTCCGGAATGCGGCGATAAGACCGAAGTGTATTCCCGGGTAGTTGGTTACTTGAGGCCTGTCGGGACCTGGAACGACGGCAAGCAACAGGAATTCAAAGAACGAGCGACCTACACAGTTACGTCCTAAGCAAGGGATAGACATGGATTACCTTTTGTTCACCTATCCGAATTGTTCTCAGTGTGAGGCTGTCAAGGGATACTTGGCTGAGGCCTCTCTAGAGGGACAAGAGTGCAGTCTAGTGCTTAAAGAGAGCAAGATGAAGATTAGAGACTACCTGGGCGTCCTTAAGCGGGATGATGAGGGAGGGATCATCATCCCGACCATCATTCTCCGGGAAGAGGGGGAGGTGCTGGTCGTCCTGAACAGCAAAGAGGAATTGGAAGAGTGGTTGAAATCAAGGGATTAGAGAAGTTCACTCCCAAAGACTTTCCGGGGTATATTTCTTCGACCGTGTTTGTAGGAGGGTGTAACTTCAGGTGTCCATACTGCCACAACGCGGATCTGGTCTTGAGGCCTGACTCATTGCCATCCTTCCCACTCGATTACTTCCTCGGTTTTCTAGATTCGAGAAAGGGCTGGCTGGATGGGATCTGTGTCTCTGGTGGAGAACCGCTGCTTCATCAGGATTTGGAGGTTCTTCTCTCGCTGGTTAAAGAAAGACAGCTCCTGGTGAAAGTCGACACCAACGGTTCCTTCCCTGGGCGGCTCGAGGAGTTGATCGGGAAGGAACTCATCGACCATGTGGCCATGGATGTCAAATGCTCTTTCGAGAGATACGGGCAGGTCGTCCAGGCCAAAGTACAGACTAAGGATATCACCCGGAGCATCGAGATCATCAGAAAATCAGGCTTGGAATACACGTTCCGGACGACTGTAGTCCCTGGATTAGTCGGGTTGGAAGACATTAAAGATTTGGGGCAACGGCTCAAGGGAGTCAAAGCTTTTCAGATCCAGCAGTTCAGGCCGCAGAATACGATTGATGATTCGTTTGCTCAAAAAGAGCCCTATTCCCGTGCGGACATCCAGGAGATGGTGGAACTGGCCAAAACCCATTTCGAAGAGGTCAAAGTCGAGGGGCTCTAAACGATGAAACTCAAAGTTCGAAGAATCCAAAAGTCCGCAAGACTTCCTCAGTACAGCCACCGGGGAGATGCTGGCCTCGACCTCTTTTCTGCGATCGATTGTGTCCTTGAGGGGAGGGCAGTGAAACCTGTTTCCACCGGTATTCAGGTTGCTATCCCTGAAGGATTTGTAGGTTTGATCTGGGACAAGAGTGGTCTTTCCATTAAGGGGATTCATCGGTTGGCAGGAGTCATCGATTCTGGCTATCGAGGAGAAATCAAAGTTGTGATGGCCAACCTGACCCTTGAGCCTTTTCATATCAAGAAAGGTATGAAAATAGCCCAGATGCTCATCCAACCCATCTTGGAAGTTGAAGTTCAGGAAGTTGAAACGCTCGATGACACTGACCGGGGAAAAAACGGGTTCGGCAGTACAGGTCCTTATTAAACCGGAACAATCCTATCCTTGTTGACTTTTTCCCACTGTTCTGTTATTCGGATTCTTGCTTTTTTTGTCTTGAGTTCAAGGTCGTGAGCGGGAAAAGAGTGATGAACATATTGATCGGTGCTGTAACCGGTGGTGTGGTAGGTTTTCTATTCTACCGGTATATCGGATGTCGAACGGGCACCTGCCGGATTATCGACAATCCATACTTCTCTGCCATATACTGGGCTCTTCTAGGCGCGCTTGTCGCCAATATGTTCTGACTCCTGCCCTCTTCACAACCGTCTTCACCTCCAAGCTCGTCATTCTTCTCGGCCTTGTTTATAATAGAGCCATGATCCGTAATGAGCAATCTCGGATAAAAGACATCGGGCGGAAGTTTTCTGTCATCCTGGTTCGGCCCGAGAAACCTGAGAATATCGGTCTCGTGGCCAGATGCATGAAAAACACAGGATTCCGGGATTTACGGTTGGTTGGAGTCAAAGCTCTAGCCGGACGGACCTATACCGTCGCCGTCCATGCGGAAGACATCCTGGAAAGAGCCCGGATGTTCGAAGATGTCCCTCAGGCCACAGAAGACTGCCACATCGTCTTTGCCGCCACCGCAAAAACCAGAAAAAATTTTAAACTCCTGGCTCTGGAGGAGGTTATGTCCGAGATGCACCGGGCTTTACCCACAGCCAGAATCGGGCTTCTTTTCGGGAGCGAACGAATTGGGCTAACGTCCAGGGAACTGAGGCATGCCAATTTCTTCTTCACGATCCCACAAGCCTCGAGGCAGCCATCGTATAATCTGTCCTCTGCAGTCCTTCTGGTTTTGTTTCATATCTTTGTGAGAGCGAAATTGCCGGTAGACGAGAAAGCCGCTACAGAGCTGCTGACTCGAAAGGAGCAGGAGGAGTGTATCCAGCTCATCTTGGAGAGATTAGAAGAAAAACAGTTTATCCATACAACCAATAAGCGTCATATGACAGAACGGATCTATGACCTCATCGGCCGTTTGAGCCTGACTTCAAAGGATAGAAGCCTCTTAATGGCTCTTTTTTCCAAAGGAGTCGAAGGTAGTATGGATTCTTGTTCTGGACAGGATTAGACAGGATAACCTGAAGTCATCGGCCTTCTGTTTCGGCGAGAGAGTACATCATAAAGCTGACTTGACAGATAAATAATTTATAAGAAAATGAAAACAAGAATTTAAGGAGAGACAACTTGAAAAATTCCATAAAGGTTATGTTTCCTGGAGGGATGCGTGTCAATGCTGAGTACAAAGGATTCACCATCAAGACCGATCAGCCTGTCTACAGTGGCGGTGACGGTTCAGCCCCCGCACCCTTTGATCTCTTCCTGAGCTCTATCGCCACCTGCGCAGGCTATTATGTTCTGGCATTCTGCCAGAAAAGGGGCATCCCGACCGAGAAGGTGTCTGTTTTGATGAATACTGAGAAGAACCCAAAGAAGAAAATGATCGAGAAGATCACTCTCGAACTCCAGCTTCCTCCAGAATTTCCTGCCAAGTACGAGAAAGCGATCATCCGTTCCGTGGATACCTGTGCAGTGAAGGCCCATATCGAGAAGGCTCCGTATTTTGAAACAGTGGTTAAAATTGGAGAGTGAATTCGACTCACTAGAGATTTCTAAGAGTCCTTCTTTTAGTTTAACGCGAGATCTGAGGAAGCCAGAGGTAGTAGAATCCGCTTTCGAGTGAGCCCAGGATTTTTTCCATACTTTTCTCTTCTAATAGAGATGAGGATATAGAGCTGGCAGCATAGATATTGGTTTTGGACTTTGGGTAGTAAGTGTAGGCGATGACTTTGGCCTGCCTTAAGTCGGCCAGGTCGAGAACCTTCTGGAAGGCCGAATCAAAATAGCCAATCTCATCGATGAGCTTCAAGTGCAGGGCTTGGACGGCCGTGTAAACCCGCCCGTCGGCGATTTCGGACAGTTTCTCTCGTGAAAGAGTGTCCTTCCGGTTGGCGTAGACAACGTCCAGGAAGTTCTGGTACAGTTCGTCGATGATCTCTTGGAAAACTTTCTGTTCTTCTTCGGTTAAATCCCGGAAAGCGCTCCCCGAATCTTTCATCTTTCCCGATTTTATGACAGTCATCTTCACGCCGATTTTGGTGAAGAGCTCCTCCAGGTTTGGAAAAAGTGAGATCACCCCG
>CAYGBF010000127.1:0-2323 GCA_964348035.1 uncultured Eubacteriales bacterium
ATAATTGGGCCGGGAGACAGCCTCCTGACGGTCCCCCGGTCTGGACAGCCTTAAACTTCTTGTTGTTTTTAATCCCCCCTCCGATGTCGTAGACGATTTCTCTCATGGTGATCCCCATCGGGACCTCCACCAAACCTGTGTTGTTGATCTTCCCGACAAGGGAGAAAATTTTAGTTCCCTTGCTTTTGCGTGTTCCGATTCCAGAGAACCACTCGGCCCCTCTGCTTATGATATACGGAACGTTAGCCCAAGTCTCGACATTATTGATGTTGGTCGGCTTGCTCCATAATCCTTTTTGGGCGGGAAAGGGCGGCCTCTGTCTCGGGAAGGCACGCCGTCCTTCGATAGAGGCCATCATGGATGTTTCCTCTCCGGAAACAAAGGCCCCGGCTCCCTTAAACACATGAATATCGAAATTAAATTCCGAGCCGAGAATCGAGCGGCCCAACAGGCCGTTTTCCCTTGCCTGCTCCAGAGCGAGGGTGATGTTGTCAACGGCCAGCGGGTATTCCATCCTGACATAGATATACCCTTCGGAGGCTCCGATCGCGTAGGCTCCGATGATCATACCTTCGATAACACTGTGAGGATTGCCTTCGAGAAGGCTTCGATCCATGTAGGCTCCAGGATCGCCCTCGTCGGCATTGCAGATGATGTATTTCATCTCAGATTTTGCCTTGCGGCAAATCTCCCATTTCTGCCCGGTGGGAAATCCGGCCCCCCCTCTTCCTCTTAAACCAGAAGACTTGATCTCATCGATGACTTCCTCGGCCGTCATGTCGAAAAGAACCTTGGCCAATGCCTTGTAACCATCCAAGGCGATGTAATCCCGGATATCCTTGGGATCGATAAAACCATTATTCCCGAAAACAATGCGTTCTTGGGTCTTGTAGAAAGGAACCTCCTTCTCTTGGACAATGCTTTTTTCTGTTCTCGGATCGACATAAAGAAGACGGTCGAGAATCCTCTTTTTCTTGATTGTCTCGGTGACGATCTCTTGGATATCAGGGAGCTGTACTCTCTGGTAGAAAACGCCGCCAGGCTGGATGACGACTATCGGTCCCCTTTCACAAAAGCCATGACAGCCCGTTGTCCGGACACTCACCTGTTTGTGGAGGTTTTGTTTTCGGATTTCCTCCTCGAAGGCCTGGGCCACCTTCAGACAACCATAAGCATGGCATCCAGTCCCCCCGCAGATCGTGATGACCGTTTTCGCCTTTTTCCGCGAGGCTTGTATTTCAGATCTCATCCTCTCTAATCTCGTGATGGTGACCTCTTCCATGTTCTCGACCTATTCGTCCTTCCCGTCTATGCCCTTTACTAATTTTTGAACTTCCTGCGTTTTCATCTGTCCGTGGTATTCCCCATCGACAATGGCAATCGGACCCAGAGCGCAGGCTCCGACACAATTGACCGTTTCCAGGGTAAACTTCTTATCCTCGGATGTCTGCCCGGCGTCGATACCCAGTCTCCTTTCGAACTCATCCAAGATCATCGGTGCGCCCCTCACATGACAGGCCGTCCCCATGCAGATGGTGACGAGATGCTCTCCTCTGGGTTCAAGGGTAAACGCGTTGTAGAACGTCAAAACACCGTAGATCTCACTTTCCGAAATCTTCAGTTTCTTGGCGACCTCGGCGATGACGTCGGCCGGGATGTAATTGTATGCCTTCTGGATTTCGTGGAGAATATGAATCAGTTCTTTTTGAGATTGATCGAATTCACTCAATAATTTTTTCATTGTCTTGGATCCATGAATCAAGCAGCACTTTCCCTCTATAAACCAAATCTCTCAGAGATCGTTTTTCTAATGATGCTTCCCTTATGCAGGTAAAGGCCGCGTTTTAAGTTCTCGTTAACCTTGAGCGTCCGGTCGATTCCCGTTTCTCCGATTTCGATGAGGTAGGGAGAGACCAGGTTGGACAACACTTTTGTCGAGGTCCGACTCACAGCCGAGGTGATGTTGGGAACACAATAGTGAATGATCCCCTCATCGATAAAAGTGGGGTGGTCAAGGGTCGTGAGACGGCTTGTCTCGATACACCCGCCCTGATCGATGGCCAGATCTATGATGAGAGAGCCCTTTTTCATCCCTTTGACCATATCTTTGGTGATCATGATCGGGGCCCTCTCGCCGGGTCGAAGCACGGCTCCTATCAATATGTCCGCGATCTTCGACATCCTGGTCAGGTTATACTTGCTGGCCATCAAAGTGATCACTCGTCCCGATGTCATCTCCTCCAGTTCTCTCAGCCTGTCCATGTACCGGCCGAGAACAATCGTGTGGACACCGGAGCCCAGACTGGCTTTGACGGCACTCCGG
>CAYGBF010000128.1:0-10104 GCA_964348035.1 uncultured Eubacteriales bacterium
GGCCTCAATTTCGGGAAGCTGGGTGGGAGAAGGAGTCGGGATGTTTTCTCCCCTGGGAATGGAAGCAAAATACTTGTGGACGAGATCCATAGTCTTATTTTTGTTGATGTTACCACAGATGGTGAGGACGGCATTGTTGGGTCTGTAGTATGTTGCATAGAAGTTTTTTACGTCTTCCACAGTAAGTTCTCTTAGATCACTCTCTTCTCCAAACACGGGATGGCTATGGGCAAAATCAGGAAAGAGTTGCTGATCGAACAAGAGTGAACTCTCAAGGTAAGGATCGGCGGTTTTGCGCTGACGGATCTCCTCTATCAGGTCCAGCTTGATCCTTTGGATGTTGGAAGGATTGATGTCGAGAGATTTCATCCTGTCGGATTCCAGCCAGAGGACGAGAGCCAGTTGGTTCGAGGGCACAGTCTGGAAGAAGATCGTTTTGTCCTCGGCGGTGGCAGCGTTTAGAGTTCCCCCACTCCTTTGGACGAAGCTGATGTGCTGCATGCGTCCGATATTTTCTGATCCTTGGAACATCAGATTTTCTAGAAGATAGGCCAGTCCGGTCTTCCCAGCCTCCTCATTGATGGAGCCTACGTTGTAGGTAATAGCGACAGAAACCAGGGGGAGGCGATAATCTTCGGAGAGAATCACGTGAAGTCCGTTTTCCAGAGTATGCTGGGTTACAGGAAACGGAGAATCGCTCTCAGTTTGGGCTCGAACCAAACCACACAATAGAGCCGTCGTGATTGTATGAAACAGGATCATTTTCCTAAACATGGGACATCTCTTCTAGTTTCAACTCCTAAAAAATAGCATAAATACGGTCACAATTCCACCTGAGGGAGCTGAGCAGGCTCTGTTCGGCTTGATCAGATCAATAATAATCGTATTGAAAATAGGGGGCTAATGTGTTACTTTTCTTCTTCATCAAACGAAGCTGATAATCCCAGCTAGAAAAGGAGAACGGTCATGAGCATCGAAGGAAAGCATCTGTTCACCTCAGAATCGGTAACCGAGGGACATCCAGATAAAATCTGTGACCAAATTTCTGATGCCATCCTTGATGACCTAATCGGTCAAGATGAACGAAGCCGGGTGGCCTGCGAAACTCTGGTCACCACAGGCTTGGTCTTCATCGCCGGAGAAATCACAAGCAACGGCTACTGCGATCTACAGAAGGTCGTCAGAAATACGGTGAAGGACATCGGCTACACCAAAGCAGAATATGGTTTTGATTACGAGACATGCAGCGTTATCTCATCTATCCATGAGCAGTCGTCCGACATTGCCATCGGCGTCGATGAGACAAATTCCCATGAACAAGGAGCAGGAGATCAAGGATTGATGTTTGGCTATGCCTGCCGGGAAACAGAAGAGTTGATGCCGATGCCGATCATGCTGGCTCATAAGCTGGTCAGGAAGCTCAGTCGAGTACGCCGGGAGAAGATAGTGTCCTATCTTAGACCTGATGGGAAGTCTCAAGTGACGATCGAGTATGAAGCTGAGCGCCCCAAAAGGGTGGAAGCGGTTGTCCTTGCGGCCCAGCATGACAAACAGGTTCAGATGAAGGACTTGAGAGCGGATCTCAAGTCTTTGGTCGTCGACGAGGTTGTCCCTGGTGGAATGATAGATAATAACACCAAAATATTCATTAACGAAACCGGCCGGTTCGAACAAGGCGGGCCTCTAGCCGATACGGGAATCACCGGACGCAAGATCATCGTCGACACCTACGGCGGAGTGGGGAGTCACGGTGGGGGATGTCTTTCTGGCAAAGACCCGACAAAAGTCGACCGCTCAGGCTCTTACATGGCTCGGTACATAGCCAAGAACCTGGTGGCAGCGGGTATCTCGGACAAGCTCGAGATTCAAGTGGCCTATGCCATAGGAGTGGCTCACCCTGTCTCTTTGATGGTCGATTCTTTCGGAACGGCCAAGATTTCAGAAGATAAAATCAAGGATTTGATCCAGTCCCATTTCGACTTGAGCCCAAAAGAGATGATCAGAAGCCTGGATTTGCTCAGACCAATCTACAAAAATACTGCCTGCTATGGTCATTTCGGGCGCCTCGAAGAAGGTTTTACCTGGGAAAGGTTGGATAAAGTCGAAGCCTTAAAAAAAGATGCGGGGCTGTGACCTGAGATAGGGATCAGGTGTAAGAAGGAGTCCATCATGGAATTCGATGTTAAAGATCTAAGCCTTGCCGATAAAGGTAAACGGAAAAAAGAGTGGTCGGGACGGTTTATGCCTGTCCTTGGCCTCCTCAAAGCGAAATTCCGTAAGGAAAAGCCGCTCAAGGGGATGAGAGTCTCTGCCTGTCTCCATGTGACCAGCGAGACCGCTAACCTGATGGAAACTATTAAGACAGCTGGAGCTCGAGTAACTCTCACAGCGTCCAATCCTCTTAGCACCCAGGATGATGTGGCGGCCGCCATGGTCAAATACGACAAAATTCCAGTTTTCGCTATCAAGGGAGAGGATAACAAGACCTATTACAAACACATCAATCAAGCTCTCGATGTAAAACCTCAAATCACGATGGACGACGGGGCCGATTTGGTCTCCACGGTTCATTCGGAAAGGCGATCTCTCCTTCAAGATATCCTGGGCGGGACCGAGGAGACGACAACAGGTGTCATCCGGCTGAAAAGCATGGCCCAGAAAAAAGTTCTCGAATATCCCATCATCGCTGTCAACGATGCAAACACTAAATATCTCTTCGATAACCGCTACGGTACAGGACAGAGTACGATCGATGGCATCCTGCGGGCTACCAATATACTTCTGGCCGGATCAAATTTCGTCGTAGCTGGCTACGGCTGGTGCGGCCGAGGAGTGGCCATGCGCGCTAAGGGTGCTGGAGCTAAGGTCATCATCTGCGAGGTGGATCCTCTCAGAGCTCTGGAAGCCGTCATGGATGGTTTCGAAGTCATGCCCCTGCACGTGGCGGCTGGAATCGGCGATGTCTTTGTCACCGTCACCGGAGACAAGAATGTCCTGAGCCGCCGACACTTCTCGAAAATGAAGGACGGAGCTATCCTGGCTAATTCGGGTCATTTTAACGTCGAGATAGATATTCCGGCCTTAAAGGACATGGCCCGGAAAAAGAGATCTATTCGAGAATTTGTCGAGGAGTACGAGATGGAGGACGGCAAGAAGATTTATCTGTTGGGCGAGGGGAGGTTGATCAACCTGGCCGCCGCCGAAGGTCATCCGGCTGTGGTGATGGACATGAGTTTTTGTAACCAGGCGTTGAGTCTTCTCTTCCTTTCCCAAGAAGGAACGGCGCTCCAGAAAAAGGTTTATCCTGTGCCGAGAGAAATCGATGACCAGATTGCCCGGCTGAAACTCAAGGCTCTAGGAATAAAGATTGACGTCCTGACAGCAGAGCAGAGGAAATATCTCTCCGGTTGGGAAGAAGGAACTTGACTGACAGCTGAAGGTTATTCCTTTATCGACTTTAAATACTGTTTAATCTGATCTTTCATCTCAGGATTCGTGGCTTTTGTGGAAAGCTGTTTGAAAAGGATTTCTGCTTCTCCTAACTCACCTTTTTTGAACAAAGCCACGGCCAGAGCAAAATTGAAATCGAGGTTCAAGGGATCTAATTTGACAGCCTTCCTGTGGCTGGCAACGGCCTCTTCCAGCTCGTTGAGTAACTCATGAATCGTTCCCTTCAGGTTTTGGCCCATGGCCAGGTTCTTATCGAACTGGAGGGCTATGTTGACGTACTCTAATGCTTCTTCAGGCTTTTCTTGAGCCATATACAAACGAGCTAGGTTGTAATAAGGAAGTTCTCTCGAGGCATAATTCTTATCCGAAGCGGCTATCCTGAATTCCTGCTGGGCCTTATCCAAAAGCCCCATCTCTTGGTAGACCATCCCTAAGTTGTTCCGGGCCTCGGAGAATGTGGGATTGATGGCCAGGCTCCTTTGTAAAAATTTGGTCGCTTCCCGCAAGTTTCCTTTCATAAAATTAGCTAGACCGAGGGCGTTCAGAGCTAGATAATAATCAGGATCAAGAGCTAGAGACCTCTTCAGGTAAGTAATAGCTTCGTCCACATTCCCCCGGTTGAGATGGACCAGGCCTACGTTATACTGATAGCGAGGATTTTTTCTTCTCGCCTGTTCGATTTTTTTCTGAGAAGACGCACAGACGATAAAACTCAAGGATATAAGACAAATGAATATGGTTTTTATTCTCATCATCGTCCCCTTTTTCAATTTAGTGCTCATTCTTGAGCTCCCTGCCCATCAGGTCCTGGAGGGCCATTCTTGGGTCTTTTTTTTCGTAGAGAATTTGGTAGACCTGTTCACAGATGGGCATTTCGATCTTTTCTCTGATGGCTAACTGTCGAGCCGAGAGAGTCGTCGTAACTCCCTCGGCCACCATTTTCATATCGGACACAATCTCATCCAGTGTTCTTCCGCTTCCTATCTGGAAGCCGAGGGATCTATTCCGGCTGAGTCCACCTGTACAGGTGAGGACAAGGTCTCCAATCCCAGCCAAACCTGAAAAAGTTTCCGTTTTGGCTCCCAGTTTGACTCCCAACCGTGTCATTTCAGCCAGCCCTCTAGTGATAAGAGCTGCGATAGCGTTGTTCCCGAACTCCAGCGCATCTGATATCCCGGCCGCGATAGCGATGACATTCTTCAGGGCTCCTGCGATCTCAACGCCGAGGACGTCATTGCTGGTGTAGACTCGGAAGGTCTGACTTGAGATGAGATGCTGGACTTTCTGGGCCAGGCCAATGTCTTTAGAAGCTAAGACTACGGCTGTGGGATGGTATTCGATGACTTCCTTAGCAAAACTTGGTCCGGATAGAGCGGTTGCAAGAGGAGTGAAGCGCGGAGTTAAGATCTCTTCCATCAACTCACTCATCCTCTTAAGGGTAATCTCTTCGATACCCTTCGTCAAGCTGACAAGAATCTGGTCTGCAGTCAGGGCCGGCGCCATCTTTTCGTAGGTCAGGCGGCAAAATTTGGAGGGGACAGCGACAAAAACGACATCGGTCTGGCTCAGGGCGTCCTTCATGTCGAGGAAGAAAGAAACCGGGGAAGGAAAGGTGTATCCTGGGAGAAAAACACTATTTTCTCTAGTTCGATTCATTTCTTCGTAGATGTCTTTTTCTCTGATCCAGAGTCTGGTTTTGATGTTCAGCCGGCCAAGATGGATGGCCATGGCACTTCCCCAAGTCCCGGCTCCGATGACGCTCGTGTTCATCCGACTTTCTCCCCTAATTTCCTTTCCTCTCCCTTGATCAAACGGACAATGTTTGAGCGGTGGGTTAGAGCAAGAAAAATAAAGACAGCTATGCTCATCGCTATAACTTCCCGATCGCCCTGGAGCAAATAGATAAAAAGAGGTAGACTCAACGAAGCCGATAAAGAGGCCAAGGAAACGAACCTGAAGATGACAGCGACGAGGATGAAAACAACCAGGCTTATACCCATGGATTTCAAGGCCAGGAACAGGAAGGCCCCCGCAGCAGTGGCCACACCCTTTCCCCCTTTGAACTTGAGGAAAACGGGGAAACAGTGGCCGAGAACGGCCAAAAATCCGCACAGAGCAGCGAACGGGCGGTCGGCGAAAAATGTCATAGCTAGGAAGACCGGGAGCGCTCCTTTGAGGACGTCTATGAGGACAACGGGTAAGGCCATTGTCCAGCCTTTCATCCTCAGGACATTGGTCGCTCCTGTGGCTCGGCTCCCGTATTGCCGGATATCTTTTTTCTCGCTGAGAAAGACAAAAATGTAGCCTGTCGGGAAAGACCCCAGCAGGTAACTGCAGACAGCAAAAACGATTTTCATCTTAAGTGAAATTCAGCGAGAATCCTGTATTCAGCTCCTGTTGGTTTGAGAACGCTCTGGAAGAACGTGAATTTTTTGACGGTCATCTCGCCGAACTGTGTCTCCCTCTTCTTGTCTAATAGAGGAAGGACACCTGCCAATTTCGAGTAATCTTTTACTCGTCCTAAGGTCAGATGCGGGTGGAATCTACGCTTTTCTCTGGGAAATCCCATCCGTTCACATCCTGATTCGACTTCATCCTGGAGGTGGAGAAGACTCGGATTTTCTGTGATTCCAACCCACAGCACCCGAGGATTTCTTTTTCCGGGCGGGAAAGCTCCGGTTCCCTTTAACTGAAGCGGAAAAGCATCGGTTTTATGAGCGATGGCTGTCATGAGAGACTCGATCTGCGGGATTTTATCCTGGTCTATCTCTCCCAAGAATTTCAGCGTCAAATGCATTCCTTGCTTTTTGATCCATCTGATGTTTTGACTGACGCTCATGAATTCTTTGATGAGTGCGGAGAGCTGCTCCTTCAGGTCATCCTCGAGTTCGATGGCGATAAAGGTGCGCATCTATGTTCTCCTGATTTTTAAAAGATGATGCCTAACCATGTCAAGTGCTTTCTGACTTGATTGGAATTTAACGGCCTCCCGATGTCCCAAAAACAGATTCCTTGTTACCTCTGTCCCTTCTTCTGAGTTCAAGGCAACATAGACGATTCCGATTGGTTTGTCTGGAGTTCCCCCAGTAGGTCCGGCGATACC
Source organism: uncultured Eubacteriales bacterium (assembly GCA_964348035.1). GTDB lineage: Bacteria > Acidobacteriota > Aminicenantia > Aminicenantales > Aminicenantaceae > CAYFXE01. Next base: position 6,554 of record CAYGBF010000128.1, read on the forward strand.
GGTGACTCCGAGACCCAGGTCAGCCTGAGATCCATCTCTTATGCCAGAGGCCATTGCCTGAGCCACCTCGCTGCTGACAGCTCCGTGTTCCTCGATCAGGTCCATCGGTACGCCGAGAAGTTTGTTTTTGGCCTGGTTGCTGTAAGCCACCACTCCCATCAGGAAATAATCAGAACTGCCCGAAACATCGGTGATCCGGCTTCCCAACAGGCCTCCCGTACAGGATTCGGCTGCGGCCAATGTCTTGTTATGGATTCTCAGGAGCGTGCCCACGACTTCTTCCAGTTCTTTTCCTTCCGGGCTGAAGATGCTGTCCTGGAGTCGGGTTGAAATGGACTCCTGCAGTCTGTTTAACATTCTCTCTGCTTCATCTTTACTCTTCGAGGAGAGGGCTTGGAGATGGATTTCGATCTGCCCAGGGTAAGCGAGGGTGGCCATCCGGATGTCGGGAGTCTTTGGGTAGAGGTCAAAGATGAGCTCTTCGATCTCTGATTCAGTCAATCCCGTTGTTTTAAGGACTTTCGTGACCCCGAAAGAGCTCCTGAGTTTCTCCAGCTTCGGTAGGACAGACTTCTTGAACATCGGCTTGAGTTCTTGAGGAGGCCCGGGCAGTAGAAGGATGATCTTCGATCCAGTATCCAGCCAGAGTCCCGGTGCTGTTCCGTTTTTGTTGGTGAAAACATCCGCTCCTTCGATGACATAAGCCTGCTTCTTGTTGACGGCGGGCATGGTCATGCCTTTGCGTTCGAATCGCTTTCGGATGGTGTCTAGAATCTCCTGTCGGAAGTGAAGTCTCTTTCCGAGAACGTGGGCAAAGGCTTCCCGGGTTCTGTCATCCCTTGTCGGTCCTAGGCCTCCCATGGCAATGACAAAATCAGCCCGCGACAGGGATTGGCGGATGGAGAGAGTCAAGGTATCCCAGTTATCTCCGACGATAGTTTTAAAGGAAACGTCCAGACCAAATTCTCCCAACATCTGGGCGATGTAAAGCGAGTTTGTATCTTGGAAATGAGACCCCAAGAGTTCTGATCCCACGGCCATGATTTCGGTTCGGAGGGGGCCGTCTTGTTTCATCTTAAAATCATATAAACATAAACGATGACACCGGTGTACAGGGCCGCAACAAAGTCGTCCAGCATGATTCCCCAACCTTTCGGGAAAGATTCGATTCTTCTTATCGGGAATGGTTTGAGGATATCGAACAGACGAAACAGCAGAAAACTCAGGAGCAGAGGCCACCAGGAGGGAGAGAGCTGAAAAAGAGCCAGGTACTGGCCGGCAGCCTCATCGATCACAACTTTTTGTGGATCTTTCGCTTTCCATTTGGATGACATTCGCTCCGAAGCGATGGTCCCGGCAATAAAAACACCCAAGAAAATGAAAAGATGTACGGGCCAGGAGAGCTGATGGAGAAAAAACTTATACATAAGAACGACGATGAGACTGGTCAGAGTCCCAGGGGCCAGAGGAAAATATCCGATGCCGAAAAAGGTGGCCATGATTCTAGAGATTGATGTCATCATAGGATATGTCCGTATAAATCATATATATCATGGCCTGTGATTTCAACTTTTTGAATGGTGTTAACGACTCGAGACAAGGATGGGGGAGAATCGAGGAAGACAACACCGTCGACTTCAGGAGCCTGGAATCGCGTTCGACCGACGAGCTGTCCTGGATCCTGTTTCCAAGTCCCCTCGATCAGGACATCCAGCTGTTCGTTGAGCTGTTTTGAGTTTTTTTCGTAAGAAATATCAGCTTGAATGTCCAGGATTTTATCCTTCCTTCGTTCTTTTACCCTATCCTTTATGGGATCTCCTAAATCATAACAGCCTGTCCCTGATTCCAGAGAGTAAACAAAGACACCCAGATGGTCGAAACGAGCCTCTTCGACAAACTTCTTAAGGGTTTCGAATTCTTTCTTTCCTTCCCCTGGAAAGCCGACAACAAGAGAAGTCCGCAGGGACACATCCGGGAGAAATTTTCTTATTTTTTGAAGAAGGCCAAGAGCCCTGCCTCTGTCCTTACTCCTCTTCATCGTCTTGATGATTCGAGGATCTGCGTGTTGGAAGGGAAGGTCAAGATAAGAGCAAATCTTTTCCTCTTGCATGATTTCCAAGAGGGAGTCGTCGACTTCTTCTGGATAACCGTACAGGATGCGAATCCATTCGAGTCCTTGGATTTCTATCAGTTTTCCTAGGAGTTGGGTCAGGCCGTGTTTAAGTCCTGTATCCCGTCCATAATAGGTAGAGTCTTGGGAGATGAGGTTGATCTCTTTAATCCCTTTGGAGACCAAGGCTTCGGCTTCGCGGAGGATAGAGGGAATATCTCGGGATCTGTAGGAACCCTTAATCAGCGGAATAGCGCAGAACGAACACTCGTGGGAACATCCTTCGGATATTTTTATGTAGGCCCAGGCAGGCGGAGTGGAAACAAGTCTCGGTGAGGCATGATTATACAGAAAACAGCCTGGAGCCGGTTTCGAGGGCTTCCCTTCGATGAACTGAACGATGTTGTGGAAGTCTTTCACGCCCATCCAGACATCGACTTCGGGGTATGCTCTCCGGAGAGAATCCTCATCTCTTTCGACATAACACCCGACCGCGATGATTTTTTTTGCTTTATTCCTTCTTTTAAACGTAACTGCCCTTTTGAGTTCTTGAACCGCCTCCGCTCTTGCCGGCTGTATAAACCCACAAGTATTGATGATCAGGACATCGGCCTGTTCAGGATCGAGGACGAAAGAATATCCTGCCTCGGCAAGGTATCCTGACATAACTTCGCTGTCAACCAGATTCTTAGCGCAGCCGAGGGTGATGAGAGCCACATCGACCATATCAACCCAATTTTAAGGAGTCTGGGACGATGTGTAAACAGGAATGATGGAGATTATGGGTAAATTTTGTACAGGAGGCGGGGGAAGGGGATGGTTTCTCGGATGTGTCTGATCTTACAGATCCAGGCTAGGGTTCTCTCTATGCCCAGACCAAATCCTGCATGGGGGACCGAACCGTACTTTCTCAAATCGAAATACCACTCGTAAGCTTCTCGAGGAAGGTCGTGTTCTTTAATCCTTTGTTCGAGGAGACTCAGGTCATGAATCCGTTGGCCTCCACCGATAAGTTCACCGTAACCTTCTGAGGCCAGAACATCTACGCCTAGGACTAAATCGGGTCTTTCCGGAGCCGGCTGCATGTAGAAGGCTTTGATTTTTGCCGGAAAATGGGTCACGCAGACTGGGCTGTCGAACAATTCTGAGATCAGGGTTTCCTCCGGAGCCCCGAAATCGTCGCCCCATTCTATCTTGGAGCCCTTTTCTTTGAGTTTGTCGACGGCTTTATCATAAGTGATTCGGGGGAACGGTTTCTTTATACTTTCTAGAGGTCCAGTGTCCCTCTCAAGAGCTTCGAGCTCTTCTTTTCTTGTCTTGAGGATCCGCTCGATAATAAACAAGATCAAGTCCTCACTCAGATCGATCGTATCCTCAAGAGTGGCAAAGACCACCTCCGGCTCAACCATCCAGAATTCGATGAGATGACGCCTTGGTTTGG
>CAYGBF010000129.1:0-22687 GCA_964348035.1 uncultured Eubacteriales bacterium
GATCATTGGAATTTCACATTGATCGAGAAATCTCTTCCTTTAATACTTTTAATCAAGATCTTCGTGTTCACAATTTTCGGATTATACAAAGGAGAGTGGCGTTATATTGGAATCAGCGATTTGATAAAGATATTCCAAGCCACTCTTCTCGGATCAATCATTTCTGTTGGCGCGTTGGTCTTCCTGTATAGGTTTGAGGGCTATTCCAGGTTTGTTTTCGTCAATGATTTTCTCATAACCTTCCTCCTAATTGGCGGGGTGAGAAGTCTGATTAGAGTTCTCAAAGAATATTTCAGTTCTGCAGCTCTTTCAAAAAGAAAAACGAAAGGAATTCCCGTATTGATTATGGGCGCAGGGGATGCTGGAGAATTATTGATTCGAGAAATAAAAAATAATAAGAGGCTAGGATATGTTCCGATCGGCTTTGTGGATGACAGGCGTGAAAAATTAGGAAAAATAATTCATGGAATTTCAGTCTTGGGTGATCGACACGATATTCCAGAACTAATCAAAAAACACGATATAAAAAAACTTATCATAGCCATTTTATCTGTTGATAAAGACAGGTTTAAAGATATTTTTGAGACATGCAAAGATATGAATGTCGAGTGTAAATTTATGAAAACCCTGGTAGAATAATGAAAAACAGTCTCTCTTAAATCATGTCTCTAAATCTCCAATCTTAAAAAGACTATCTTTCCTGAATTTACTGAATGAAACTTCCAAAAGCGTGGGGATGGGTCTGTTTTTATACCGTTAGCCTATTTCTCATCACTCCGTATCTTCCTGCCTTAATAAGGGCCGCCTCTTCCCAGTGGTCAAGTGCACGTGTATCCCAAGCAGCGTTAGGACTGGAAATAGCTCTGGCTTTACTCATCCTAGCCTTAACCGTTCGATCTTTGATTTTAAGAAGAAAAAAATCTGCTCTATTTCTCATCTCTGTGAGCGGTATTTTTCTTCTTTCTGTTTTTATTTACAAAACATATATTCCTAATCCGTACGAATTCACTCATCTACCGGAATATGCAATATTAAGCTTTCTTTTGATGAGAGCTATAACTGCGGGAAAAAGGGGGAATCCGACCCTCATCAATAACCCCTATTTTTTAAGTGGACTGATAACATCCATTATCGGGACGGCAGATGAAGTTTATCAACATTTCCTCCCCAGCCGTTATTTCAACTGGTATGACATTGCTTTAAACATCCTCGGGGGCATCCTAGGTCTTCTCATCTTCTGGGAAAAGAAGAGATGAATCTTCAAAAATGCATTTTAAAAACAGATGAAAAGCGCAAAATACAAAGAAATATTAGGTAGATATAATTGAAGAATGTAAGAGTCCTCTTTTTTCTTTTCATTTTTGTTCAGGGTGTTCTTTATCTATTTCTTATTCCACCTTGGCAGTCACCAGATGAAACCCACCATTTTGGTTACGGAGCCCTTCTGTCTGAAGGGATAGAATCAAGATCCACAGCTTATGAAAATGTTAATAAAGAAATTATCGAATCAATGGATTCATTTCAGGCCTGGAAGTATCAAAACATTCCTCGCCCGAGTCCGCTGCCCCAGAGGTTGGATAAGGCTCCGTTTTATGGGGGAGCAGGAGGAATCGGGACTGAGTTTAGACGGGCCCCGCTTTATTATCTATTGGGCTTTTCTATAATAAAGGGACTAAAAATAGACGGTATTTTAAACCAACTCTATCTGATTAGAATTTTTTCATTGATACTCTTTCTCCTTTCGATCTATTTTACATATTTATCTGCGCGAATTGTCTTCCAAGACAATCCCTTGTACACTCTTGCTACTGTTTCCTTCGTCGCCCTTTTACCCCAGTTCTTAATCATCTCCACTTCGATTAATCCGATCAATCTAGCTGTTCTTTTAGAAACAATTGTCCTTTATCTTATCCTTTTATCCCTGAATAAAGGAAAAAAATGGCTTGCTGTCCTTCTCGGTCCTGTCGTTATCGGATTAGGATTTTCTAATCACGCCGCTGCCCTGTTTATGATCCCGCCTTTTCTGATTCTCATCTTAGTCTATCTTATAGAATCCTTGGAAAATAAAAGAATATTATTGAGACATTCAATCATTTTATCAATCATAACCATTTCATTCCTAACGGTCTATCTGGTTGCTTCTCATCTATTTCCTGCCTTTATCGATTCGATTACAAAAACTCGAATTTCTGAAATAAATAGATTCGTTAAATATTTTTCCATTCCATCTTCTGTCTCTCCGGCCCGCTTTTTTGATGGTCTTTTTATGAGCTTCTGGTACTTCTCGGGTTGGATGAGATTTCGGTATCCGGTGAATGTTTATTCACTCTTGAAATTAATTTCCCTATTCTCTTTTTTTGGCCTCCTTAGATATTTATATTTAACTTTATCCAGGAAGCGATACGAAACCTTCATCAACTTCAAATCATTCTTAGTCCTTGGTGCCGCATGTTTGTCTATCCTATTAGGCGTATCCATTAGATACTTGTCTGTAGAGATAGCTCAAGGGAGGTTTGTTTTTCCAGCCATAAGTGCCTTGGCCATCCTTTTTGTGTTTGGATTAAAAGAAATCTGCCCGCAGAGATCGGAAAAATGGCTTCCGATACTTATCATCATCGGATTTTTAATCCTGGATGTTTACACAGTTTTTACCCACCTCATTAGAGTGTTTTATTATTTTACCAATGCCTAATCTGCTGAAAAAAAGACATGTTTTTCCCTTTTTGTCTATCCTGCTAACTGCGGTTGTTATCCTGATATTTTCGTCCGTCTCACTGCCCAAGAAAATTATCGCATTTAAACATTTTATGAAGAATATCCCTGTGGGCGAAATATACGGAGAGACAAAGATCGGACAGACTTTCGTAGCGGAGCATGATAATCTGTCAGCCATCGAAGTGCTGTTTAGAACATACAACAGAGAAAATCAAGGCGTGTTCATTTTTAATCTGAAGAGCGATGTCCAAAGCAAAAAAGATATTTTTAGGCACGGGTTACCCATCAGTACAGTTCAGGATAACGAATTTTTCCGCTTTACCTTTCCTAAAATACCCGATTCAAAAGGAAAGGAATATTATTTTTATCTTGAAGCTCCTAAATCTCAACCAGGCAATGCCATAACCATCATGTCTAATCTGGAAGACTTATACAAAGAGGGCACCGAGATTGTCAACGGCATCGCTTCGGGACGTGACCTTGTCTTCAGGACTGAATATAAGATTGGGATGAGACTGAATCTTAACACTTTCTTGAACAATATTATCACTTTTGTCTATTTCATCTTTAACCTGATAAAAAATAAATTTTTGTATTTTTTCCTGGTATTAATCGTGTTCATATGGGCATTGATTGCCTTGTTCAAGAAATTTGCTTTCTTTAACAAAAAAGGAGGCTCCATCCTCATCTATGGCTTTTTGCTTATGATTTTGTTTATATGGATTCTTACGTCGATCTCGGAAAAAATTGTTGTCTATAATCAGCCCAAAAACAACATTCCTGTTGGTGAAATACATGGAGATCTAAAGATAGGGCAGACCTTCGTGGCTGAGTATAATAATTTATCAGCCATTGAATTGCTATTAGCGACTTTTGAAAGGAAAAATACAGGAGAATTTATTTTCCATTTGAGAGAGGATGTCAGAAGTGAAAAAGATCTCTTCCGCTACAAGGGAGATATGAGCAAAGTTAAAGATAACAGATATTTCCGATTTCGATTTCCTGGTATAAAAGATTCAAAAGCGAATAAGTTTTATTTCTTTCTTGAGGCCCCTCGATCTCAACCAGGAAATACCATAACCATTTGGTCTAATTCCGAAGATTGCTATGAAGAGGGAAAAAAAATTGTCGACGGCTCACCTTCTGATGGAGATCTCGTTTTTAAGACAGCTTATGATCCAGGATTAAAAAATAATCTGAATATATTTTTAGAAGAAATAACTCAAAACAAGCCCTTCCCTTTGAACAGGAAATCGTTCTATATCATCTTGATTGTATTTTTTGCTCTAAGCTGTACATTGTTTATAACATTCTTGGCTAAATTTTTTATAAGAAGTTGATCGGATATCTACCAAGAATTATTATTCTAAGGAACATAAGGATCAAGTGGCAATACGGGCCAGAGGGAAAATTACCGTACTGGTTTTCTTCTCTTAACTGGAATGAAAAGATCGGGCCAGATATCTGATCCAGGATGAAAGGTCAAGCGCACAGCCTTTCCTCCTTGAACCGACTTGATATAGATTTCATAATCACTCGTCGTTTGATCTATATTCGGGCTGGCCGCAAAGACAATGTATTTCCCATCATTCGACCATTTTGGGAAATAAGAGTGGGGACGTCCTGGAATTGATCTCTCGAAAGGCCTCTGATTCTTACCATCCGGCGTACCCAGGTAGACATGATGATGGCCGCTGGTAATCCAGGTGATCATGGCTCCATCTGGCCGGTACTGTGGCATGCAGCCTCCACCAATTTGGTAGCTCTCGCTCCCGTCTATTTTCACCATGGAAATTGTCCAAGGCTTTGGATACTCAGAGGTAAAGGCTAACCACTGGCCGTCTGGAGAAAGTGTCGGGTGCGCTAATCCTTTACCCTCGAATTCAGGCGCCTTGGCCGGTACGATCTCTTTCGTCTCGGCTGTTTCTAAATCACGGAGTTTAATCGAAGCCTTATCCTGTTCGTCAGTCACATAGACGATCTTTGATCCATCTTCACTGATGTTGAAAGAAAACCCATCCTCGACCACCATTCGGAAATCGGAGCCATCTGGCCGCATCCTGTAAATGTCGTCATTCCTCTGGAAGTAAATCCATTCACCCTCCTTGGACCAGACAGGTTGACGGTTCTCTTCTTTGTCATGGGTAAGGCGAACTTTTCCCGTTCCGTCCGCTTTCATCTTATAAATTTCCCATGTCCCATGTCTTCTGGTGCACCAGACAATATAGCCAGGGATCTTCCCCCTGATCGACTTCAGCGCTTTAAGCTCCTCAAGAGTTGGCGTGGTTTGAGATGGACTCAGTATGGATATGGTTAACAGAGCCACAAACATCCCGAAGGCACGCTTCATGGTGATTTCTCCTCCTGAAGAGTCACGATGCGACCATCGTTACGGCCTACGGTTAAAAGGGGAAAGCAAAAACATTCAATAGCCATCGTAGGCAGCTTTATTTAACAAGGCCACACCTAAAAAACTAAAGTTTATCACTAAAATAAATTCAAGAACCTCTGGAGCCAAAGAAAATTGGGGGTAGGCTAAGAATAATCCTTCGAATATATCTCGAACGATCGAAGCCCAAATCAGCCCTAGAATAATCCCAGGGATAAGTACCCGGCCGATCCGGATCAGATTTTTTCTGCTGAAGACCGCGACTATAAGCACGAAAATTATAGCCCCGACATGAAACCACAGGGGCTTCCGCAGGGGATTCGGAGATTCCAGCTCGCTGAATTGCTTTAGAATAAGCGCAAGACTGACCCACAGAGCTGCGGCGATGAGGACTGTGACCATCCATATTATGGTTGAAAACGTACGAAAAAGAGACTTATCTTTGATCTGACCTTCTGGAGAAAGAGAAGAGGCAAATATCTTTCTGACCCGATCCCCGTAAGAGATAAAGATCAGTGATCCCAAAAATCCGAATAAAACCGTACCCAAGCTAGACTGAAGGGGAGATTGAAAAGCCCAATTAAGACCTTGGAATTTTCCGAGCAGGCCTTGAACGGCTGCATTGACTGCTGCTCCTGCCAAAAATCCGAATAAGGCTGGGATCATAAATTTTGAGAACCGAGCAGATATAAACCCCTCAACAGCCAAGATTCCCAGGATAAATGCAGTGACGATCAGGAGAGAAACCCAAGGCCAGGACTCAGCCGCTCTGGCTTTGAAAAAGACAGCAGCCCAGCAGGCAAACACATTTAGGGGGAGGTAAATAATCCTGAACAGGGAGGGACGGATAAATGCTCTTGGTGGACATGGATATTTATTTTCGCTATTATTTAAACTCACTTTTTCACAAAGAACCTTTATGAGAGCAACTTAACATCTGATAGCAGACAAAAACATAGAGATCTATGAATAATTCGATGGCATATATCTATAATACTTGCAATAATATGCTGATGTAAAGCTGCCGACAATAAAAAAAATGAAGTTAATCATTCAAATCCCCTGTTACAACGAGGAAAAATACCTTCCGATAACCCTGAAAGATCTGCCAAAAAATGTCGAGGGAATGGATGAGGTGGAAGTTCTTGTCGTGGACGATGGCAGTTTTGATAAGACCGCTGAAGTCGCTCGAAAATATGGCGCCGATCATATCGTTCGCTTCAAAAAACACCGGGGATTAGCGGCTGCCTTCTCGGCCGGAATCCAAGCCTGTTTACGCCAAGGAGCTGACATCATCGTTAACACCGATGCAGACAACCAGTACAAAGGCTCAGAAATTCCCAAACTTGTTGACCCTGTTTTGAGGGGAGAAGCTGACATCGTTGTCGGTGATCGTCAAACCCAGACCATTCCTCATTTTTCTTGGATGAAGAAAAAACTCCAAAAATGGGGGAGCTGGCTGGTGCGCCTCCTCTCCAAGACCAAAATACCCGATGCCACGAGCGGTTTCCGGGCCATCAGCCGAGAGGCAGCCTTGAGATTGAACGTTATATCCAATTTTTCCTACACGTTGGAAACATTGATCCAAGCTGGGAAGATGAATCTAGCCGTTAGAAGCGTTCCCGTAGAAACAAATAAGACACCAAGAGCGTCCAGGCTATTTGACAATGCTTTTACCTTTTTGAAAAACTCTGCTTCAACCATACTTCGCACCTATGCCATGCATGAACCCCTAAAGATCTTCCTCGCCTTAGCGGCATTATTTTTTGTCCTAGGATTGATCCCGGGCATCAGATTTTTAATCCTTTTCTTCTCAGGAAATCCCGGTGGCCATATACAATCGCTGATATTGAGCGCTGTTCTCCTTATTCTCAGCTTTTTGTTGGCAGTCATTGCCATTCTCTCTGATCTTATCTCCTCCAATCGAAAACTGATTGAAGAGGCTCTGTGGCGAATCAGGAGGATGGAGAGCAAAAAAATCGACGAGGACGAAAAAGGGCAGCCAGAACGGGGACACCCCCATCATGAATAGAGGATCTGTCCTCCTCCAACATCCTGAGGATTTCTCATGGAAAATGTTATTCTAGGCGCTGGCTTATCAGGATTGAGTGCAGCTTTTCATTTTAAGGAGAATTACGAAATATTCGAGAAAGAAGATAGAGTCGGTGGGTTATGCCGCTCCATTCATGTCGACGATTTTATATTTGATTATGGTCCCCATATCCTCTTTCCTAAGGACCCATATGTGGCTCAGCTCATCAGAGATCTTTTGAGTACGAATCTGCATATCCAACTAAGAGAAGCCTGGATTTATCACAAATTATATGATGTCTATACCCGTTTTCCCTTCCAATCCCATCTCTACGGTTTGCCTATTCCCGTAGTTAAAGATTGTATTTTAGGTTTTTTTAATACCCTGAAGAAAAGCGATAAAAAACCTAACGATTACGAGGATTGGATCATCTGGAATTTCGGCGAAGGCATAGCCAAACATCTCATGATACCCTATGCCAAAAAAATCTGGACCATATCACCCAAGAGGATGAACTTTGCCTGGGTGTGGAACAGAGTCCCTCGTCTCTCGATGGAAGAATTGCTGGATGGGGCTCTTCAAGACAATCCAAAACTCTTCGGATTCAACACAGAATTCTGGTACCCAATCCAGGGAGGAATTGAGGGGCTACCTTTTTCCTTCCTGTCCAACGTGAAGAATGTTCATATCAACAAAGAAATGACCTGCATCTCCCTGAGACATAAATGGGTCGAATTCAGCGATAAAACAAAGGCGGATTACGAAAATCTCATCTCTACCCTTCCTCTGCCAGAGCTCATAAAGCGCATAGATGACGTACCGAAATCCGTACGTAAGGCCGCCCAAGCCCTCAAGAACAATTCTGTCTACTGTGTCAACCTGGGTGTCGAGCGGGAGAAGATCAGTCCCCACCACTACATCTATTTTTACGAACCGGAGTTTGCCTTCCACCGCATCAGTTTTCCGATGAACCTCTCCCCCCACACCACACCTAAGGGCCACAGCTCAGTGACCACAGAAACATCTTACTCCCGGTACAAGAAAATAAGCCGGGAGAACATCGTCGAGCGGGTCATCGAAGATCTGATCAAAGCCAAAATCCTGTTTCCCGATGACAAAATTGTCGTCTCTGACGTGGCCGACTTGAAGGTGGCTTACGTCATCTACGACCTCGATCACCGGAAAAACGTGAACACAATCCACCGCTTTCTGGGTCGACACGATATCTACCCCTGCGGCCGCTTCGGCGAATGGGAATATTTCAACATGGACCACAGCATTGCCAGCGGAAGAAGAATCGTCGAAGAGCTAAACAGAAAAGTTAAAAAATAATTCCATTCTTAGCCGTTCATTAAAAATTGAAAACAAAGATGAAGGGAAAAATCAGAAACCAATCGGTTTGCTTCTTCGGAACCTATGAGAGGACATTCCCCCGCACGATCACTTTAAAAGAAGCCTGCCGGCAGCTCCAGATAAAGGCTCTCGAATGTCACATTCCCTTCTGGGAGCTGAAGAGAGAAAAGCTGGAGTTTTTTTCTCTGGTATCGATGATCAAGATCGTCTTCCAGCTGATGTTTATCTACCTTCGATTGACATTCCGGTATCTCCGTCTGGAAGACCATCAGGCCGTCATCGTCGGTTACAACGGCTACTTCGACATGCCCGTGGCCAGAGTGCTGACAAAAATCAGGAAAAAACCCCTGATCTTCACTCCTGTTTTTCCGCTGTACGAAACCGCCGTCGAGGACAGACGATACATCAGTCAAAAATCCATAAAATCCAAGATCATCCATCTCATCGACACAATCAGCTGCCGTCTGGCCGACCTCGTCATCATCGAAACGAAGGCCTACTTCGATTATTACTGCCGAGAATTCAACCTTCCTGAAGAAAAGTTTTTTAACATCCCTTTGGGGGCCGATGAGGGCAATTATGTTCTCCAGCCTCAGAAAGAACAGAAGAATGAGCAGCCTTTAAGGATCCTATTCTACGGAAAATTTATCCCTCTTCAAGGCATTCCCACCATCGTCGGAGCGGCCAAACTTTTGGAGATGCATCAGGACATCGCCTTCGAGGTCATCGGTTCGGGACAGCTGACGCTGACCATTCGAAATTTGGTCCAAAAACTGGATATCCAAAATGTCTCGTTTATCGATTGGGTGAACTATCAAGATCTTCCACTCCATATCCAAGCCGCAGATATCTGCTTGGGCATTTTTGGGACCACCCCTAAGGCTCAAAGAGGCATCCCGATTAAAGTCTATGAATCCCTGGCGATGAAAAAACCGGTCATCACCGGGAACACCCCCGCAGCCAGAGAGATCTTCACCCATAAAGTCGATTCCGTCCTCTGCGAGACAGGAAACCCGGAGGCCCTGGCCGAGGCCATCCTGTTGTTGAAGGAGAATAGACAACTGCGGGAGGGTATCGCCGCGGCCGGTTTTCTCCTCTATCAGCGGCTTTTCTCATCGGAACAGATTGCGAAAAAGTTTGAGATGGCCTTGAACACGTGCCATAATAGGAAAAACCAGCCAAGGATGAACACCGAAAAATGACACCCGACGAACCCAAACAGGCCACGAGCGTTCATTTTGAACTCCACGATAAACACAAATCCGCCTACCAAAAGTACAAGAAGCTGACGGTCGGAGAGAAAGGATTCTTTTTTCTTTTAAAGTATGACTTCATCACCGCCTTATTCGGAAATTTTCCGGGAGCTCTCGGCTTTTTCCTGAGACGCACATTCTACAGATTCCTGGTCAAACGGGTGGGGAAGGGAGTGATCTGGGGAAAAAACGTGATTCTGCGTCACCCTCATAAGATCGAAATCGGCGATAACACCGCCATAAACGATCTGGCTGTCCTGGATGCCTACGGAGGACCGGAGAGCGGGATCAAGATCGGGGAGGAAGTTCTCGTCAGCCGCAATGCCGTCCTCAACAGCAAGGGCGGTTTCATCGAGATCGGAAACCGGGCCAACCTGGGGATGATGAATATCATCTTCTCCCGAGACTGCCGGGTCCGGGTGGGAAACGATGTCCTGCTGGCCGCCTACTGTTACCTGATGGGAGGAGGAAGCCACTCGATGGACCGGACCGACATCCCCGTCGCCTACCAAGGGGCCGAGTGCCGAGGCATCGAGATCGGTGATAATGTCTGGCTAGGAGCCAGTGTGAAGGTCCTGGATGGCTGCCGGGTCGGGAGAGACAGCGTCATCGGCACCAATTCCTTCGTCAGTCAGGATATCCCGGATTTTGCAGTCGCCGCCGGTTCTCCGGCTCAAGTCATCAGGATGAGAAAATAGATGGGCTTCCAAAAAGAAGTCAAACCAAGAAAAACACTCCTGCCTCTCTCAGCTCAGGAAAACGATTGATGTGGAAGCGACTCAAGGAGATCTACGCCTTTAAAAACCTGGTCTACAACCTGGTCTCGCGGGATCTCAAGGTCAAGTACAAAGGATCCATCCTCGGCTTCTTCTGGTCCCTTCTCAATCCGCTGCTCATGCTGATCGTCTACACCATCGCCTTCAAGTATATCATCAGAATCCAGGTCGAAAAATTCCCCCTGTTCTTCCTGTGCGCCTTCCTGCCCTGGACATTCTTGAACCTTTCGCTCTCGACGTCGGTCAGCTCCATCAAGGACAATGCGAACCTGGTTAAAAAAGTTTACTTCCCGCGGGAGATCCTCCCTCTGTCTGTCGTCCTCTCGAACTTCGTCCAATTTCTGCTGACCTTCATCATCCTGATCCCGGCTCTGCTTCTTTTCAAGATCAAGCTGGGACTTCCTCTGTTCTTTCTGCCGTTGATCATCCTGTTTCAACTGTCCTTCGCTCTAGGGCTGTCCTACATCCTGGCCTCGCTCAACGTCTTCTTCAGCGACATCCGGCATCTCCTGGAGGTCTTCCTCCAGATCTGGTTCTGGCTGACGCCGATCATCTATCCTCTCGATTTAGTCCCGGAGCGGTTCCGATCCCTGTACCGGCTAAACCCGATGGTCCTTTTTGTGGAAAGTTACAGGAAATCTCTGCTGTACAACAAGGGATTGTCCTGGATGGATTTGGGGACACTTCTCGGAGTGGCCCTCGTCTTTTTTATCTTGGGTCATGTCGTTTTCAACAGCTACAACAAAAAATTCGCCGAAGAAATCTGATGAGCGTCATCCAAACCAGAAACATTTCCAAAAAATTCAGGATTTATCACGAAAAAACCCTGAACCTGAAATACGCTGTCCTCAACTTCCTGACTGGGAAGAAATCCTCTTATTATGACGAGTTCTACGCCCTCCGGGATATCAACCTGGACATTAAAAAGGGAGAAACCATCGGCCTGATCGGGGAGAACGGCTCAGGGAAAAGCACCCTGCTCAAAATCATCGCTAGAATTCTGTACCCTGATGAGGGTACGGTCGTCACCTCCGGAAAAATCGCATCGCTGATCGAGATCGGAGCCGGGTTCCACTCAGAACTTTCCGGACGGGAAAACATCTACATCAATGGCTCTATCTTAGGATTTACCAAAAGGCAAATCGAGGCCCAGCTGGATGAGATCATCGCCTTTTCGGGACTGGAACGGTTTATCGACAACCCGATAAAGACCTACTCATCCGGGATGTATGTCCGGTTGGGTTTTTCTATCGCCATCCACGTCAACCCGGATATCCTGCTTGTGGACGAGATCCTGGCTGTGGGGGATGAGAATTTCCAGAAGAAATGCCTGCAAAAAATCGACGGTTTCCAGTCTGAAGGAAAAACCATCGTCCTGGTCTCCCATGATCTCCAAACAGTCGAAAAGATCTGCAGCCGTGTCTACCTCCTCCACGAAGGCATCCTCACGGCTGAGGGCGATCCCGTCGATGTCATCTCCGAGTATCACCGGATTCTGTACGGGAAGGAAGAAATCACGCTCAGACCGGAGGTCGAAGAACCGGCTCCAAAAACTGAGGAGGCTCCTCCGGAGCAAGCCCCGCCACCACCTCCCACAGACCGCTGGGGCAGCGGTGAGGCGAAAATAACCAGGGTAGAATTCTTAGACGGACAGGGCAAACGAAGAGATACCTTCCGCACTGGCGAGAATATGAACATCCGGATTCACTACCATACTGATCAAGAAATCGAAAAACCCGTCTTCGGCACAGCCTTCTACCGTGACGACGGACTCCACATCAACGGACCCAACACCAAGACCAGCAACTACATCATCGATCACATCCAGGGGGATGGATTCGTCGATTACATCATCCTTTCGCTCCCTCTCCTTCCCGGTGTTTATCATCTGACTGCCGCCATCGTGGATTTTTCCTGTCTCCAAACATACGACCACTGGCATCGTTGCTTCCGGTTCAGTGTCATCGAAAGCGACAAGATCAAGGAAAGGAACGGGGTCGTTCATATCCCCTCTGAATGGAGGCATCATGGTCAAGGATAGATTACTCGATATGCCTTTTGATCAATTCCAGAGGTATAGGGCTGTGGAAGAAATCATCCAGATCATCAAATCGGAAACAGGGAAGAAACGATTGAACATCCTGGATGTGGGTGGGTTCTACAAGGATGCCGACGGACGAGACACGTTTCCGTTAAAAAGGTTCCTGCCCAAGGATCAAATCACAGTCCTAGATCTTGTTAAGTGCAGACTGTCCGGTTATGTCCAAGGAGATGCCACAGCCATGCCCTTCCGTAGAGGATCATTCGATGTGCTCACCAGCCTCGATGTCCTCGAGCATATCAAGCCAAAAAAAAGAGAAACATTCCTGAATAATCTTCTCCGAACTGCTTCCGATTTTGTCATCCTCGGCGCCCCTTTTATGAGCGAGAACACGGTCTTGGCCGAAAAAATCCTGTCTGAGTTTATCCTCAAGACACTCAAGGGAAAACACCGAGAACTCCAGGAACATATAGACCAAGGCCTTCCGGAAAAGGGAAGTATGGAATCTTTCCTGCGGACAAAAAAACAGATCGTTTACTGTGGCTTCCCGAGCGGTTATCTCAACAACTGGCTTCTGCTGATGATGGTCAAGCACTATATCCTGGATCTGCCAGATTCGCAGAGGCTGTCGACACTCATCGACCGGTTCTACAACCAGAATTTCTACGAAAGCGACCAACGCCCTCCCGCCTACCGCCATCTGTATGTCATCAGCACATCGAAAAAGCACGGGCCCATCATCCAGGTTGTCGCCGATAGATTCAGAGGCTACCGGGACAAACACAAAGATCTCACCCTCGAAAAGACAGATTTCTCCAACCTCCAAGCCCTCCTCAGTCTGGAGGCCCTCAGAGACAGGAATAAGATTGATGAGCTAAATTCTGAGATCCAGAATCTCCACCAGCAGGTCAAACAGCTGGAAAAAGCGATGAAGGACCAAAGCTCGCACATCCAGAATTACAAAGAGGAAGTCTACGAAAAAAAGATCCTGATCCTGAACCAGGAGAAGAAACTCTCCGATCTCCAGGTCCATATCCAGAATTTCCAGCAAGAAATCAATGATAAAAAACAGTTGATACAGAGTCTGGATAAGGAAATCAAAGACCAGAAGAAACAGATCTACGACAAGGACGTCCACATCCGGAATCTCGAACAGAACATCGACCTGGTCGTCAAGTCCAAGGTCTGGAGGACGGCGGATTTTTTCAGGCGTCTGTTTTACATGAAATTCCTGAAAGCCGTCCCTCCGCTCCAGAAGGCGATGCTGACCATAACCCGGGAGGGATTTTCCTCGTTCCGTCAGAAAATCAAACAACAGAAGTTGCTGAGAGGAAAGGATCTGTATGATGTCTGGATGGAAAAGCACACTCTAAGTGAGGAAGACATAAAGAAGATTAAAGGCGGCATCTCGGCCTTCCCCATAAAACCCAAAATCAGCCTCATCATGCCTGTCTACAACGTGGAGAAAGTCTGGCTGGAGAAGGCTATCCAATCTGTCCTTAATCAGTACTATCCGAACTGGGAACTGTGTATCGTCGACGACGCCTCCTCTAAAAGCCACATCAAGGAAACACTCCTCGAGTACGGAAAAAACAGCAAGATCAAGATCCAGTTCCTGGAGAAAAACAAAGGCATCTCCGAGGCTTCGAACGAAGCCCTCTCTCTTGCCACCGGTGAGTTTGTGGGCTTTTTGGACCATGACGACGAACTCTCCCCGGATGCTCTGTACGAGAATGTTAAACTCTTGAACAAACATCCTGACGCCGACCTCATCTACAGCGACGAGGACAAGATTGACCCGGACGGAAAAAGAATCGAGCCGTATTTCAAACCCGATTGGTCACCGGACCTGTTTCTTTCCTACAACTACATCTGCCATTTTGCCGTCTACCGAAAAAAACTCATCGACAGGATAAAGGGATTCCGGGCAGGGTTTGAGGGAAGCCAGGATTATGACCTGCTCCTGAGGGCTACCGAAAAGACCGACAAGATTTTCCACATCCCGAAGGTTCTCTACCACTGGCGGCAGATCAAAGGCTCCACGGCCACCGTACACAAGGAAAAAATCTCTCATATTGACAATTCCATGAAAGCCCTCGAGGAGGCTTTGAAGAGACGTAAGATCGAAGCCGAGGTGGAAAAGGGGATACATTTCGATAGGTTCGAAAGCTACCGGGTTAAGAGAAAGATTAAAGGCTCGCCCCTTATCTCGATCATCATCCCGATGAAGGATATGGTCTCTTTCCTCCAGAGAAACCTCAAAAGCATCGACGAAAAAACGGAATACAAGAATTTCGAGATCATCATCGTCGACAACAACAGCCAAGAGAAAGAAACACACGATTACTTTGCGGAGATCCGGAAAAGATCCAACATCAAGATTTCCGAGTACAAGGATGTCTTCAATTTCTCGAAAATCAACAATTTTGCTGTGACCAAGGCCAACGGGGAACACATCCTTTTTCTCAATAATGATATCGAAGTCATAACCCCGGGATGGCTCTCATCGATGATCGAGCATTCTCAAAGGAGAGAGGTGGGAGCTGTCGGCGCCAAGCTCATCTTCCCCAACAACACCATCCAGCACGCAGGGACGGTTCTCGGATTGGGAGGCGTGGCTGGACATTCCCATAAGCATTTTCCGGCCGACAGCGATGGCTATTTCGGAGCGCTGAACACCATCCGAAATTACAGTGCTGTGACCGCCGCCTGCCTGATGACCCGGAGAAAATTGTTCGAAGAGGTGGGAGGATTTGACGAGATCCACCTCTCGGTAGCCTTTAACGATGTCGATCTATGCCTGAAAATCAGGGAGAAAGGGTATACCATCGTCTACACGCCGTTTGCTGCTCTCTATCACTTCGAATCGACCAGCCGGGGCTATGATCTCAACCCCGATGAGATATTGTACATGAAGAACAAATGGGGAGATGTGCTCTTCCACGATCCCTTCTACAACCCCAACCTCACTTTTGACAGCGAAGACTTCAGGATAAAAATCGAGTAGCAGCCGTTATGGAATCTGACCTTTCCATCATCATCGTCAACTGGAACACCAAAGATTATTTGGCCGACTGCCTCGAATCCGTAAAGGACAACACCACGAACATATCCTATGAGATTATTGTTGTGGATAATTGTTCATCCGACGGAAGCGCGGACATGGTCGGGCAGAATTTTCCTGAAGTTCTCCTCATCCGGAACGAAGAGAACGTAGGTTTCGGCCGAGCGAATAACCAGGGACTATCCAGGGCTGGAGGAAAATACATCCTCTTCCTGAACAGTGATATGGCTGTCAACGAGACCTGCTTGGACCGCATGTTTGGCTTCATGGAGGAAAATCCGGACATCGGAGCCTCGGCCTGCAAGCTGACTTATCCGGACGGCCGCCTCCAGCACTCCTGCCGACAGTTTCCGAGCTTCAAGGTCTATTTTCTGATAATCCTCGGCCTGAGATCCCTGTTTCCCAGCCTGAAGGTTTTCCGGCGCTACTTGATGCTGGACTGGGACCATTCGGACACCCGAGAGGTCGACCAGATTATGGGCAGCTTTATGTTCATGCGTCGTTCCGCTCTCGACCAAGTGGGGAGCTTTGACGAAAGATTCTGGATGTATTTCGAGGAAGTCGACCTCTGCCTGAGGCTGAAGAAAGCCGGGTGGAAGATCGTCCATTACCCCCAAGCCTCAGCCGTCCATTTTCTCTCCAAGAGTTCAGAACAATGGGGAAAACTGAAGGTCACCAGAGAATTCCAGAAAAGCCTTCTGAAGTATTTCAAAAAAAACAGAAGGTTTTATGAATTTTTGATCCTGTTCGTTATAGGTAAAATAAAATATCTATTCTTCATTCCTATCCTCAAACTCACTGGAAAAGCATGAATTGAGCTCCTGCTTATACTCCTTGAGTCCTGAATCGATATCGACCTTTCCTGAAAAATTGAAAAATGGATAGAGGGAAAGTCAGTTTCATCATCGTCAACTGGAATGGCCGGGAGACGGTCGAAGAATGCTTGGATTCCCTCCTCGGACAAACCCACACAAACCGGGAGATAATCTTCGTCGACAACCATTCCTCTGACGGATCTCTGGAGCTGGTCAGAGACAGCTATTCTCTGGACAAACTGATCTCCCTTGATCAAAATCACGGGTATGCCGAGGCAAATAACATCGGGTTCGCGCAAGCCGAAGGTAAGTTCATCGCCTTGGTCAACAACGATGCTGTCCTGGATCCCCTTTGGCTCGAGAACGCAGTCAACGTTTTCTGCCAAGACAAAGAGGGGACTGTCGGGAGTGTGGCCACCAAGATCATCAACTACCACCAGAGAGATATCATCGATACCGCCGGGGTGGAATTTTTTGGCTTCGGCGCCGGTTGGGACTACAAAGGCCTTCCCGTCGACTCAAAAGAAGTCAACAGCCGCAAAGAGGTGTTCGGAGCCGTAGCCACTGCCTCCCTGTACAGGAAAAAGATCCTCGACCGCATCGGCCTGTTCGATCCCCGGTACTTTATCTACTTCGAGGATACAGACCTGGCCTTCAAACTCCGGCTGTTCGGTTATAAATGCCTGTACGAGCCGGAAGCTATCTGCTTCCACCATGGAGGGGTGAAGCAGGATAAGGACAGCCGGTTCTACATCGATTACGGCCGGAGGAACATCGAATTCCTGTTCTTGAAGAATTTCCAGGGACGGCTGTTGGCCAAGTACGCCTTGAGTCACTGCCTGTATGAAGGCGTCCTGTTTGGCTTCTTCCTGTTTTCAGGAAAGGGAATCCCCTTCTTGAGGGCAAAAATCCAATTCTTGAAAAACCTCGGGTATCTCCTCCAGGAGAGAAAAAAATTGAAACAGGCTTTGAAGATTTCCGGAAAATATAAAGACGCCCATCTTATCGAGAGACACTTCTTCCGATCAACCTGGCGAGGACTATCAGATAAAGTCCGAAAAGCCCTCCGCGCCTACAAGGCCTACATGAATTTAGGCTAGCTTCGTGTCCGAACAAAAACGTCTCCTGTTCCTGAACAGGTCCTTCTATCCCGATGTCGAGGCCACAGGGCAGTTGCTCACCCAGCTCTGTGAGGACCTGGCCGAGCATTTTGACATCCAGGTCATCTGTGGTAACCCTGTTTACCGAAAGGTGAAAACGCGCCGACCCATCGCCAAATCAAAGCATGGGAAAATCCGGGTCTGGAGAATCAACAACACGACTTTACCCAAAAGGTATTTTTTGGCTCGTTTCCTCAACCTTCTGACCTACTTCATCGGTTGCCTGTTCTGGGCCCTGTGCCTTAAAAAAACAGGCGTCGCCATCGCCGAAACAGATCCCCCTCTCCTCGCTTTGATCGCCTACCTCCACAGCCGGCTCCGCCGCAGTGTGTTCGTTTACTATTCTCAAGACATCTGGCCCGATGCAGGTGTAGTCAACGAGCGCCTCACCAACCCCGTGCTGACCAAAATATTGAGGGTTGTCAACAGATTCCTGTACAAAAAGGCCAGGCAGATCATCGTCCCAGGAGGGGATATGAAAGAAAGACTAGTCGAAGATCACTCTCTTCCTCCTGGCAAAATCGCTGTGGTCGAGAACTGGACAGATCCCGACGAAGTCTTTCCGGTCAAGGGAGAAGAGAATGACTTTCTAAAAACCCATGATTTAGACGGAAAATTTGTGGTCATGTACTCCGGCAACATCGGGCTCTCCCAAGACCTGGAAAACGTCGTCGCGGTGGCTGATGAACTCCGTGAGCTCGAGGAAATCCTCTTCGTCCTTGTTGGCGAAGGTGCTTTGAAAGAATCACTGGTCAAAATGGCCTCGTCCCTGAACCTGAAGAACATCAAATTCTTCTCTTATCAAGAGAAAGGGAACTTGAGATTCTCCCTCAGTGCCGCCAACATCCACCTCATCCCTTTGAAGCGGGGAATGAGGGGGATCATCGTCCCCAGCAAGGTCTACGGGATCATGGCGGCTGCGAAGCCGTTCATCGCCGCCGTGGATGAAGGGAGTGAAATCGACAGAGTTACTGAGGAGTTTGGATGCGGTCTGGTGGTCTCCCCCTCCGATGTTGAGGCATTGAGAAAGGGCGTCCTCTGGGCATACCGCAATCAAGAACAGATAGACGAGATGGGCCGACTGGGAAGAGAGGCATTCGAAAAACATTACACCAGAGCCATCTGTACCCAAAAATTCCGAAAAATCCTCAAAAAACTCATTTAAGCCGCAGTGAAAAGAATCAGAATCCATAACTCTCCTGTGGGAACTGGTTTGACGTACATCGGCTGGAGCGGACGAGGATGGGTCGATGGCGGTCCTGTCGGGGCTGGCCCCCTAAACTCCCGGGCTCCCGCCTGGGATAGCTACGGAGAAGAGGTGGGGATCAACATGATCAGGGTTGGGTTCTCGATCAAACATTTTCTTTCTGCCGTCAAAGAAAATCGGAAGTCTCTCCCCGATCGGATTCGAAGGGGACTGGAGAACAAGGAAGTTTCCTGGGCTAAGAGTGAAGGAACCGGCTATTCCTACACGATCCAGAGATGTCGCGACCTAGGATGGAAAATCCTCATCTGTATAAACCCTTCCTACCGGAGTTCTTGGGATCCTTACTCCCTCGTTCAGTCAACCGATTCTCTCGGGGTCTGGATGGATTTTTGTTTCACCCTGGCCAAATCCATCCAAGAAAACTGGCCCGGCCAGGCCGAGTACTTCGAAGTCACCAACGAACCAGACATCGGTTATTTCGACGGTGAGACTTATCTTCCCGATTATCGAGGGCCTTCAGGAGGTATAAATCCTACTCAATACTGCCTCCTCCTCCAGGCTGCCTCCAGAGGAATCAAAGAGGCTGTGCCTCGGGCAAAAATCATCGGGCCTGGTTCGGCCTCGTGGAATCGAACTTGGGTGGAAGAGATTCTCAGTCAAGATGATCTTTTCTTGGACGGTCTTTCCTACCACAACGTCCGGGGTAACCTGAAGGATGAGGAGATATTGAAGGATGCCAAAAGCTTATTATCCCAGCATGTCCCTCAAGCCGAAGGATTCATCTTCAACAGCGAATGGGCTTGGTGGCCAAACCATGATATAAACAGTCATGAAACAGCTCTAAGAATAGCTCAGATTTTATACTTACAAACCATCGGGAACGCCGACGGCTCTCTTTACCTCGGCCCGGCCCAACCGATAGACTATAAAAAAGGGCTAGGAGTTCTCCAATATCAGCCAGATGAGCCTAACTCTGTGAAAAAAACCAAGACTTTCTATGCCTTCCGAATGATGATAAGGGGAATCTTGAGAGGAAAAAGACTGGAATTGACCAATCCTAAAAAAAAGTTGAACGTCTTTGCCCTTTTGAATGACAAGAAGGAGCTGGTGATGACGGCGATCAATCCCAGCAAAAGGAGATTGAAGAATATCGCCATCGATATCGACAAGACTTTCGTCGTTAAAAAAACTCCTTTTTTAAAATTTTACCGATTTGATTATAATCATCTTGACAGCTGTGACGAATCAGACTGGACAATCCTGAAGAGATTCAACATGGAACCAGAAAGCATCGTCCAGGTTGTCATTCCCCTATCTTATTGAGGCCCATGGATAAGATTTGGTCTAAGAAAAACAAATGGGTATTCATCCCTCTGACGCTCATTGTTCTTTTTTCAGGTTATGCGAGATTCAAAATCATCAACGGATCTTTGCCTTATATCGGACATCCAGATGAACAGGCACTGACTATCCCTGCTTTAGGTATATTAAAAAATGGTGACTTCAATCCTCACAGCTTTGTCTATCCCTCCTTACCATTCTATTTCGCTGCCGCTTCGTTTGTCATCGGATACGTCAATTCCGTCTCCCATGGAGAAATCGAGAAAACTTCAGACCTTGGCCCGATGACATACCCATACTTCTCGGAGAAGAGAGTCGTGCTTCCCGCTAAACTGTTCTTCGCCATGTTATCAGTCATAGGAATGGCATTGATCGGAATCATTGCCTACAACATTTTTCCGCATAAACACATCATCTATCTTTCTCCCTTACTATTGACCCTGTCATCGGTGTATCTCTATCAATCCGCAAGGTACTTAAACGTCGATATTCTAGGAACTTCTTTTGCCGTTTTAACCGTCTTTTATGTAGTCATTAAACTGGACCGAGACCTCTACATGTCTAAAGCCATCATACCAGGAATTCTTTGCGGTTTATCCATCGCTTCAAAATATAATTATTATCTACTCCTTGTCCTCTCAGTCCTGGCCATTATCTTCTATTCAAAAAAGAAACGGCTTGAAAAAATTCTTCTCTTACTCCTCATCACATTAATCACATTTATTGCCTGCACGCCCTATAGCATCCTGGATTTTAGTACATTTCTAGACGGTATTGCGTTTAATATTTCTCACTACAAAACGGGTCACATTGGCTTCACAGGAACCCCTGGCCTGCCCCAGTTTCTCTACTATTGTCAGGCACTCGTAGATGAATACGGCTTCGGATTGATGGCCTTCGCTGTCTTAGGAATCATTTTTTCCTTGATATATAAAACCAAGAAGTCCGTTGTCCTGTTGAGTTTTCCTTTATTGTTATTGATTTACTTGTCCTCGCTCTCTGTTCATTTTATAAGGAATATTCTCGTCATTTATGTCTTTGTTTCTATCTATGGCGCCCTCGGGATGACGCAAGCCTGTAAACATCTCAATACATGGCTTAAGAAAATTCCTTTTCTTAAGGACCACAAGACAGTTCACAAAGTCGTTCCGGTTTTGATTTCACTAGCTGTTATCTCCATTTTCCTCCCCATAAAAAATATTGTCAGCGCCTACGACCTCAAACCCGATTCAAGAAATCTCTCCCTAATGTGGATAAAGGCAAACGTGCTCTACAATTCGATAATTTTTGTCCCCACAGAGCTTGACTTAGACACAAGAGAGTTAGAAGAAAATTATGAAATCAAATATTTTGAGGGATTAGAACTAACGGACGACTTTCGAGAGGCCATTCCTGGTGCTTATGTGCTTGTCCCGCATTATGGATACGATCCTAGAGGACGAGGTGGAAAGAGGATATCATTCAGGCTTAACGCCTCGTTTAAAAATATCCGTAAACTGGTTGAATTCGGGAAATCCCCTGTATTGGTCAATTATTCCAGACCCGTTCCTGCAGGAAATCCAAAATTTTATATCGGAAAAATCCGACCGTCCACTAAGTCACATTCTTCCCAAGAAGATAAAAATGGATAACATAAGCAGCAGATTACTGATCATAATCCCTACATACAATGAAGTCCAGAATATAAAAGAGTTGATCGCTGAAATACGAAAATACCTAAGTGACTGTGGATTACTCATAGTCGATGATAACTCTCCGGATGGAACAGCCAACACCGTTAAGGAGATGCAGAGGCATGACAAAAATATCTATTTAATCCAAAGGGATGGGAAACTGGGATTAGCCTCAGCCATGAAAATTGGATTCAGATGGGGATTGAATCATGGGTATGAATATCTGTGTGAGATGGATGCGGATTTATCCCATAACCCTAGATGCTTAAAAAAATTTATCGAAAATATCGATGACTACGATTTCGTCATTGGATCTCGATACATACCAGGCGGAGGTGTGATGAACTGGCCACTCGGACGAAGAATATTAAGCAAGCTCGGCAGTCTGTATGCACGATCTATTCTATCGGCTCCTTTAAGTGATTTTACGGGCGGCTTTAACATGTGGCGAAGAAAGGTTCTTGAAGATATAGATTTGGATACGATCAAATCAGAAGGTTACGGTTTTCTGATCGAAATGAAATACAAAGCCTACAGAAAAGGATTCTCGTTCCTGGAAGTCCCGATTATATTTGAGGACCGCACCAGAGGGGTGTCTAAAATATCAAAAACAATTATCCTCGAGGCCATCTGGAAAGTTCCTCTTTTCAGGTTGAGGTATTAAATTTTTTTTAGGATTGAATTGTTTCCCGCAAAAAGAGCGGCCTAGAGTCAACTTGGAGGGGGAACTGACTTCCCCCTTCCAACGTTCACCCGATTTACATCGGGTTCTCTGCCTCCCCTTCTCGGGCGGGGCATGAACCCGCGCCCTGCACCTGCCTCCGCAGGTGCAGGCTTCGGCAGGCAGCAAAATTTGATCCCCCGACGA
>CAYGBF010000130.1:0-16956 GCA_964348035.1 uncultured Eubacteriales bacterium
TGCATGGAAAGAGGTCTCTTTTTTACTCGATCTCTTCTTTTTCATCCGGACTTTGAGGAGGTCAATACGATTGCCTTCCATCTTGAGGACTTCAAACTGAATGTTATGCTGGGTATCAACCTGGATATTTCCGATATCCGGGATAAAACCGAACAGACCTATGACATAACCGCTCAACGTGTCGGCTTCTGGCACATCAAGCCTGAGCTTGAGCTGTCGGTTGACTCCCCGGAGGTTCAAGGATCCGGGAACGATAAAACTGGCCTTTTCGTCGGGATCCTGCTTGATTTTTTTCTCGGGATGGGCATCGTATTCATCCACAATCTCCCCTAGTACTTCTTCGATGATGTCTTCCGCGGTGGCCAGGCCGATAACCCCCCCAAATTCATCCAAGATGATGGCCATTGGCTGCTTTTTTTGGGTCATATCGCGGAGCAGTGTCCCGATATCTCTTGTTTTGAAGACAAAAAAAGGCAGCCTGATCAAGGTGTTCTGATGATCTGGATTTAAGTTGTTGAGTAAGGTTTGATGGGAAATAAACTCATCGATGGTGAGCTGCTCGATACTGTCCTTACCCAGCTTTTCCAGGTTGATATTTCTCCATCTCGGCAGATCCTTGACACAAAAAACTCCGCAGATGTTGTCAACATCCCCCCGATACACGGGCAACCGCGAATGGCCGGCCTTCATGGCTGTTCGGAAGGCCTCTTGGATAGTCCGAGAAACGTCTACACAGACCATCTGGATCCTGGGGACCATGATCTCCTTGGCTTTCGTGTCATGAAGTTCGAAGATACCTTGAAGAATCTTTCCTTCTTTGGCATCGAGAGCGCCCAACTCCTCAATTTTGGTGAAAGTGGCCCTGATTTCGTCACTTGTTATCGGAGTCCTGTCCACGACACTCCGGACACCAAACATAGGGAGGAGAATATCCGTAAAAAAACGCAGGATTTTGCGAAAAGGATAGATGAGCTGAGAAAAAAACCATAGCGGCAGAGCCACAGTCTTTGATATTTTTTCGGAATATCTGATAGCAAAGGTTTTAGGTGTGATTTCGCCCAAAATCAAAAGGATCATTGTTTCCACAAGGATAGCCGTCACATAGGCTAGGGCGGGATTTTTTCCTCTGAAGACTTGATTGTAGATCAAAGAACCGGTGATACTCACAAAAGCCATGTTCACCAGAATATTCCCGAAAAGGACGGTGATGAGCAGCCGGCGGGGCTCGTCCAAAAAGCTGACCACCGCCTGACAGCTCCGGCTTTTGTCCCGGCGCAGTTTAAGGAGCTGAATCCTGGTGAGCGCGGAAAGGGCCGTCTCTGAGCCAGAAAAGAAGGCCGAGCCGAGCATCAACAGGACCAGGCCGAAAAATGTGAGAAGGAGGTTCATTGTGTTCAGCGAATATCCATTCTTAGTCATGGTATAGCACAGGACTCGGCCAGGGTCAAACAGGCATGCCCGACCCGCTGATACGAATGATCTATTCTCTTCTCGATAGAAACATGGAATAATATGAATGATTGTGAAAACACAAAAAGGACATACTCATAACGATATAGAAAAAAAAGCTATTTCTCTTGCTTTTTCTCTTATCATCATTTCTCTCTGTTTAGGCCAGCAGACTGCCAGCAAAGTCGAACCTCCTCGGACGGTGGATCTAGCGTTTCAACCCGAAATCAAGAATCCGGCCTATCCTCCCGGGGAGGGACCGGTGATCCTGGTCGACGAGGCCCATAACAATTTCCACACCTCCGTCAGCACCTATATCCCCTTCGCCACACTGCTTAAACGGGATGGGTATGTCATTCAAAGGGCAGCAGAAAAAATCAACCCGAAGCTGCTGCGGTCCTGCCGCATCTATGTGATCGCCGATGCCCAGCCTCCGGAGAAAAAGGGTGACCCTCCGACTTTTTCTCAGCCGGAAATAGATATTCTAAACGCATGGGTCCGGGAGGGCGGTTCTCTTTTTTTGATCACCGATCACAGGCCAGATCCAGGAGCGATCGAAGACCTGGCTCTCTCCTTCGGCATCCGGGTGAACAACGGTTACGTGTTAAACGGGACTCTGACCGGAAGAGAAAGGCCGATCGTCTTCGACGGATCAGATGACAAGCTGGCCGAGCATCCCATCACCAACGGCCGCGATCCTTCGGAAAAAATTAGTTCCATCGCCACCTTTGCTGGCTCTGCTTTTCTGGCTGGACCGGAGTTTCAGCCGCTGATGATCTTCGGCCCGAGCAGGAGATCATGGATGCCAAAAGAATACTGGATATTCCCTCCCGGCACCCCGAGCATCAGTGTGGCCGGCTGGTTTCAAGGAGGAGTCTCGGAATTCGGAAACGGGAAGATTGCCTTTTTCTCAGAAGCGGCTATGTTCACCGCCCAGGTTTTCGACCAAGGAAGAATCCGGGCGGGGATGAATCATCCCCTCGGGGAGGATAACGCCCAGCTACTGCTTAACGTCATCCATTGGCTGTCCGACCTGATCAACGGGGCCGATTAAGGGCAATGTTCCTTTTCTAAGTCATCCGAGGAGCAGATCTTTGTCCCAACCGTAAGGTTCTACCTTGATCTTACTCCAGTCGCTCGTCCCCAATCCGTAGACCTTATCGGCCGCTTCTACACACAGCGGCGGAGGTGACAGCGGCCATTCTTCCCCTCTCATCGCCTTCCGTTTTTCCATGATGACTCTGAGGCAGACTGTTTCCACAGCCACGGGATCGGTTCCGGCGATCAATCCGTTGTAGGCCCATTTGTAGCGTGGGTCGGGCTGGGGCCCTTTATCACACAGGGGATGGAGGGCATCGACGAGCACGAGTTTGGTCTTTCCCTTGACAAAAGGATAATTCCATATCTCTCCCAGCTTGGCGTTATCTTGGTCATGATATCGTCTCGGATTCCCGGAATACAAGATGTACAGCTTCATCACGGTACCTATCCCTGTCAGCCAGTGAGCCTTGAGTCCGGGAAGCGCTATCAGGGCCGTGCAGGCTCTGGGTTTATCGGGCCCTCCCTGGGCCTTGATAATTTTCTCTTCAGGAATCCCAGCGGCGATGAGCGCGTTTTTGACGGCCTCAACCACCTCAGGATGGGTGGGATTCAGATGCGGCGTGTCGACAAGACCGATGGTATCCTCAGGCTTGACGAGGCTGAGCCAGGCATCCTCGGCCGAATTTTGACCTGTGACTTTAATAATAGTCTGGTCAAGCATATCCTTAAGGATATCCTTGTTGACGGTGTTGCTGGCATCCATAGCGTTTTCATCTCGAACAACGGTCACCAGGCTCTGGCCCACGGCCTTCTCACCCGCCCTCAAAAACTTCGGTCCGATGATGGACGCACCAAGAGTTGCCCCGAGAGTTCCCCGGAGAAAATCTCTGCGGGTTAATGGACTTACTTTTCGTCCCATATAAAACCTCCTGTCTGATAGAATGTTATTGTATCTGATCAACGATTGTCCTGGCCGTTTCCTGGTCAGGACATTCAAAGATGAGCGCCAAGGTCTTTTCTTTCAATCTTAAACCCAACCAGCCATCTTCGACGGCATAAACACGCCTCGTTTCCTCTGACGGATCCGTTTCCAAGGTCGGAGGATGCTCAGGAAGATATACCCTGTGGAAATGGTCAAGGGCGTTCCGGGCACAGGCCGAATCAGGATAGTCTACGATCAGACATCGTATCTGGGTCCGATTCCCGGCCGAATCTTGTCTTTCGAACAGGGCCGTGATTCCGTCTATAGCCAAATCCAGGTTGAGGATGTTCTCTTGGCTGAGATAGAAAAGGGAATTCAGCACCAGATGGGTCCGGAAATAACTGGCTCTGTCCGCAAGAAGCATCCAATCCGGCCGGAATGAATGCGGGAGTCTCTCCAACAGCTCAGGGCCGGGGAGATTCTCTCGGCCCTGGACAAGAGACCGACCAATCGCTAGAACAGCCTGTTTGGACTCCGGAGTCTCCAGGTACGACAAAACCCTCGCATACATGGTATCCGACCAAACGCGGAGCAGTCCCTCGCCGTAAAGAGCCCTGGGCCATTCCTGCGGGCCGGGTTCCGATCCTGACTGATGCGTCTGGCTCAAATCAACAGGCTGGCCTCCCCAATCCAGGGACAGCAGGCCGAACGCGTCATCCGAAGTCTCGAAGAAATACAGCTCGACAAGAATATCCTTATGGCCTTGGGCTTTGTATTCAAAAACCTCAAGGTGATCAAACCGGTAGCCGAGGTAGAGTTCTCCGGCGCCGTCCATGTAATCGAAAATCGTCTCGGCGCTGACGACCCGAGGCGCATCAGGCCTGGTCCAGAGTCCAACCGTCTCGGGGAGGATGGGTTTGGTTTGTGTCATTTTTCCCCCTGATTCACAGGACATGATCAAAGAAAACACACCGGCGGACAGAAAAAGATAAAAAACGAAAACATGCTCCCGATGGGCTGTAATATCCTTCGACGCGCTGCTTCGTTTTCGCAAATCTTAGTTATCTAAATCCTGCTCATTTTGTCCTTAAAATTATTCTAGCGGATGAGATTGACAAAGGCCAGAGCATTTCCTTACCTTGAGATATCTTTGGATGTCTTAATTCGAGTCAGATGTCTACATTATGGAACAGAATTCAGCCTGAATCCATTCCTCTGTCCCTGATAAAACTGGCATAACATTTGCAGAACAGATAATGAAGGGAAATGTCCATCATAATCAAAGGAGGGCCTATGAAACGTTTTTTCTCTATACTTCTCTGTCTTTTTGTTCTCGGAGTGTTCACTCCGGATGCTCTAAACTGTAAAGAAACTAGACAGGCACTTCCGGATGAGTCGGGATTCATCTCCATCGAGCCGATAACGTTTTATTTCCATTACGGGAGTCATACCAACCGGCTTATGCTGAAGTCGTCCGAGGCCCGGATATGGTTCAGCTTCCATGCCGCCGACCTTGACAGCACGGCTAAGCCTCTGTTCATCTTTTTTAACGGAGGACCAGGAAGTGCCACTACCTCCGGATTGATGAGCATGTACACATCGCATTTTACTCTAGACAATCAGATAGACAGCGGTGGAGGTGACTTCTTTCTCCCCAATCCCTATTCCTGGACTCAACTCGGAAATCTTCTTTATGTTGATTCGAGGCAAGCCGGCTTTTCCTACAACCTGATGAATCAAGTCCAGGACTTCGGTTCCAGGTTTCGGGAATTTAACTCTCAGAATTTCAATCCCTTCTTTGACGGTGCTGATTTTATCCGCGTCATCCTGAGATTCCTAGCTGCACATCCCCAGCTCCAGAGGAACCCAGTAATCATCGTCGGTGAAAGCTACGGTGGCCTTCGGACGATAAACATGCTGAATATTCTTCTCAATTACACTGACTACGGCGACGGCAGTGAGATGTACCAGGACGAAGCTTTGGTCGACGAAATCCAGGCTCACTTCAACACCGTGTTTCCTCAGTACCGAAACCAAGTCGTTCCTCCGGAAGTCATCAGCCAACAATTCGGCCATCAGATACTCATCCAGCCGGCCATCTCCTACGGGTATCAGACTCAGTTTACAGATGAGCTGCTCCTTCAGCCCGGTGGACTCATCGATCAGTACGAACAGGAAACGGGTGTAACATATGATCCGAACGTTCACTATGATCCCCTATCCTTCATCAGCGACGTGGCCGGACGCGATTACTACATTCATTCAAAACCGAAGAATTGGCTGAATGGATTTTTCGGGAACGCGGCCCGACTCCTGCGCTTTACTCAAAACCTCAGCTTGATTACGGGCATGGATGTGTCTACGATCGAAGAGCTTTACGCCTCATCTCGTTCAAATGCCTATCGGGTTTTCGACCCGGAATACGACCGCACCCTCCTGCCCGGCAACCCTTCACCGATGATCCAATTCCACTTTCTAGAACCAGCTCTTCAGGAAGCCCAGGATATTAAAGTAGAACCCGGTGACATGAGCCTTGTCTTCGGGACTCTCCAGCCATGGGACCGCTACTATCTCTCCACGAACTTTCATGCCAACTGGGCCTTCCATGTTTTTAACGTGGCCAAAGTCCGAGGGTACGAAGTGGACATGTATAATGCCCGGTTCGGGAGGATGTTCTTGAAGAACGTTGCCCACGTGAATACTTTCATTACCTATGCCCCTTTGGATCTTGTTGTGTATCCTGATGCGATTCCCCCCAGCCTTGCGATGGAAGAGGATATTTTGGAATCTGTCCAACATGTGAAGCAGCCGTTAAACGGTGAGGAGCGTCCAGGACATATCATCCTGGAATACAGGCCTTCTGCTTTCCCGGACCTTCCCAACGTCGGCATCAGAATCATCCGATTCCCGTTGTATGCGGTGAGCTGCCATGCCGTATCTCTGACTCAGCCGGAAGAGCTGATCACCGATGTTAGCATCTGGCTTAAAGAAAATGGTATCGATGTCGATCTGGAAAAACGGGGGATAAAATGAAATCAATTCTTAAGACATCCTGTTCTCGGACGATCTCCAAACTAGTCTCAGCCTTGATCTTTCTGCTTGGTTTGTCCATTTGGCCCACAGTCTCTCTAGCCAGCGAGACCAATCCAGTTTCAACTGCCTGGTATGAGAGGTTCCAGGTTGAATTTTACGGGGGCTTCACGACATTAAATCCCTCGGATCTAAACCTATTTGTTGATTATGATAACCGGATCCAGGAATTCACCTATGATTCCTTGCTTAATTACCTGGAGAGCAGCGGTCAGATTCTCTCTTGGAAAAAAGTCAGGGAAGAAGACAGACGAAAAATCAAGAACGCCTTCCCTTTAGGAGGAAGGTTGAAATATCACATCAAAGACACCTTGGCCGTCTCCATTGGGTTCAGATATTTTTCAAAAACACAGGAATCGGAATTCGACTTCGAGTACAGAAGGAATGAAATTGAGGGGGATCGATATACGGAAATCCTGTCGTATTTTCCTTACTCACTCTCGGTTAATACCTATGTTCCTCAAATCGGATTACACTTAATGAAAAGAATCAAAGGGACTTTGGTATTAGAAGGATATCTTGCTGGAGGACCGTTGTTTGTCGAATGCCGCCACCTCTCTAACTGGAGCTACGAGTGGCATAGAAGGGAAGCAAATAATTTTGAATATCTTGTATTCCAGAGTACCGGAGCTCTCGACGAAAAAGGGACAGGAACAGGAATCGCCGTCGACCTGGGGGGACGGATGAATTCTCCACTGCTTAAAAACATCGGGATCTTCCTGGAAGCCGGCTATGCCTACCAGGTCGCCAAGAACGTTTCCGGGCCGGGCAGTGAATTGAATGGGTCCTTCAGCGAATCATGGGATGGACGATGGGCCATCAAGCAAGAACAGGTCAACGCTCCCTGGGGAGAACTCGAAGCGGAACTTCCCACCAGCTATTGGCCAGACGGTTCGAACGAAGGAAGGATGAGATACTTCAAGCTCGATCTTTCAGGATTC
The DNA here is from genome assembly GCA_964348035.1 of uncultured Eubacteriales bacterium. Taxonomy (GTDB): domain Bacteria; phylum Acidobacteriota; class Aminicenantia; order Aminicenantales; family Aminicenantaceae; genus CAYFXE01. The sequence continues at coordinate 7,444 of CAYGBF010000130.1, forward strand.
CAGCTGAGGTTGGGCCTATCCTTCCAGTTCTGAATAAGTCGAATGGTTTCTATCTAATCTTATTCTGTATAGACATTAAAGCATCTTCGGTCTGTTGCTTCAACCATCTAGATTTAAACCTTTTGCTCTTTTTGATATTTTCTGTAAGAAATTTTTTTGATGCAATTATTAACTCGAGATCAGAGTTGTTTTCCATTTCCTTCTTCCAGCAGTCCCAGCAATACGCCTCCGCCAACAAATAGGGAACAATAAAATCGGCTATAAATTCTTTGCACACATTGCATCTACACTTAATCACTCTTGGCTTATATTGCTTGCTCATTTTTGTTCCTGCTGGATTCTTATTTCTATCAACATTTTCCTCTTCTTATTGCAGATATCAAAAGCGGCTTCAGTTCTTACCCAAAAGGTTGACACAGACTCGGGGATCATCCATAAAGATGACTGGGAGATCCGAGATATTCTTCAACCTCTGGAGAACCTGCCTCAATCGTGAGGCCATATATGGGGTTGTCCATGGCCTGTTGAATTTTCTTCACTAGATTCTTAGTAATCGGACCAGGCCTTCCATCTCCTATCACATTTCCCTTGACAGAGATGACAGGCATAACCCCGGCCCCAGTGCCGGTCATGAAGCATTCCTTATTCGACCCGACAAGATCGATGGGCATCAGATCCGCCTCCTCATCAACGGTGTACCCCTCTTCTCTCGCCAACTTGATTGCCAGAGCCCGGGTAATGCCAACCAGACAATACTGGGCGCGGGGGGTTTTTATGATGACCCTAGAGGGATCTCTTTCCCAGTTATCACCATGTTCCACTGTAAAGATGTTATCTACTGTAGCCTCGGCAATAAATCCTCTCTCGGTCAACATGATGGATTCCATCTCAGACTCGACAGTCCCTTCGATCAGCCCGAGCACATTATTGATATAGTTATTGGATTTGATGTTGGGATTAAGGATCCGGGCGTCTGGACGACGTATGTTCTTCGAGATTCCCAAAGAGATTCCCTGTTCATACAATGATGGAGGATACAGACTGATGCTGGAGACCAAGGCAAATATGGTTGCGCCCAGACACTTGGCTGGATTTATGCCTAAATCACCCAGGCCACGACTGACGACAAAACGTATATAGCTCTGCCCCCATAAAGCGGGTCCAGTTTCTTGACAGGTCAGTAAAAGCCATTCTGTGAGCTGCTTGCGGCTGTAGGGGATGTCGATGTGAAGCATCTCTGCCGACTTGAACAATCGTTCCAGATGTTCCTTCCACAAGAAAATTCGCTTATCCTTGATGAGGACCCCTTCAAAACATCCATCTCCGTACAATGCGAGATGATCAAGAACAGAAAGAGAGGCCTCTTCGAGCGAAAATATTCCGTGACGTCTGTTTATGACTTCATCGGACTCAGCCGGTTTTGATTTCTTTTCATCGCTAAGACAGACCGGGGTGACCTTCTCAACAACAGGCATGCTCAAGAAAACCCGGGCGTTTGTGCCCACCTTCTTGAGGGCTTCATAGGCCGCTAAAATCCTTTCTCTTTTGCCCTTATCATTAAGACTCATGGATGTTCTCCCTTTTGAGAAATGGCGTATGCATGCATGATTGGGAAGTTAATCTATTATCATCAACCTTGACAGCATGTCAACCAACAAGAAATTGCTGTTAACAAGGCTTAAATTTGTCTTCCCTTAACAGGCTTTTAGATTTCCCATCTACAGGAATTAATTTTATCTTATAATTTCACATCTGCCTTCGGCAAAAGAATTTTCTCTTTTTCATTGATTTGAAGGTCCTTTAACAATTCCATCACTAGGATGGATGAATTCTTGGCTGCGGTCATAAAAAATTTTTTCATTTCCTCCCAGGCGGATTCCGACCTCGATCCTCCAGCCAGGTCCGAAGCAGATCGGATGGCTAGGAAAGGGATACCGTTAGCAGAACAGACCTGAGCCACAGCCGCTGTCTCACAGTCAACGACGAGGGCTTGGAAATTCTTTTGAAGCCAGACTCTCTTTTCTTGGCTGTCGATAAAGCCGTTTCCGCTGACACCGGTCCCACCGAGGATCAATTTGGGGACTCTTCCGCCTATTTTTTCGAATGGGATCTCCTCTTCCCTCAGGTTCTGTACTCTTTTGAACAAGGCCTTGTTTACAGAAAAATGCGGGGCCTCTACCACACGGCCAGATTCGGCCGAATAAGCTATGATGGGTAAAGGTTGAAATCCCTTTGCTCCGAAAACACCGGCGTCATGAGTCGTCCATCTTTCACAGATGACGATATCACTGATCTGGAGTTGAATATCTAAAGCTCCGGCAGCCCCGGTCAGGATGATCCCTCCTGGTTGAAACTCATCGATAAGTCTTTGGCTGCTCATCGCCGCATTGGTCAGTCCCCCGCCCAACTCAGCTAGGATCACATCGATTCCCCCCAATGTTCCGATCATGACTGACCGCCCCAGTAGCTTTTTGTTTTCCTTAATGGTTAGGTTCTCCCTCAAGAATTGTCCTTCTCCCGCCACGGCATGAAGAATCAGATAAGGCGAGTGAACCTCTCCATAAGCATGGCTAAAATTCAAAGAACAAAGGAAACACAACAGCCCAAAGATCACGATAATTGATAAGGGCATTGAATCTCCTCTCATAAAAATCGTTCCTCTCATCATACCCTCCGTATGACTTTCTATTTGTTATACCTCTTGGATTTTGGTTGCTCTTGTTCTGCTGGTTTTCTTGGTGTGTTAGCTTTCCCGCTTCTCTCTCTGGAGATGATCTCCACAATAAGAGAAGGTGAACGGCCCGCTTAATCAGGTCAGAGCGCTACGGATGATCGCATTTCTGCTTAAAGCAAGATCTGACGCTTCGGAACAAAGACCTGGAAACCGATACTCGATCTTGAAGCCGAACCGCTCACCAACAAAAACTTAAGAATAAAACATCAACCTGTCAAGCAGAAAAAGCCAGTCGAAGGACCTGTTTTTTTAAAAGTCATCGATCAATCTTCTTCTGGGAACCAAACCTGGCCCAAAAACGTTCATATAAGTGATGACACTCAAACTTCCGCCCGACAAGTTCGTATTAATAACCAAAAGAAAACCCAATTTTTTAATGAAGGAATCATAGAATGATAAAAAAACCAGCAAAATTTTGGACCCTCCTTTTAATAGCCGCCATAATATCCGCCGTTGTCTCCTTTTTTACGACGGCCCTGGGCCTTCTGCACTATCTCTCATTCATCCTGGCTCTACCTCTGGCGCTGGCCGTTCAGATGGGGCTTTTTGGGTTAGCCTGGTTGATCGGTTTCGGTCAAAAACGCATGCGTTATCTTATGATCGCCCTTTACCTGGTGACTATGGTCTTTTCCGTAACATTCAGTTATGTTTTCCTTCAAAGCGAGCTTGTGGAAAAGGTAAAGCCGGTCGAAGCCCAGAGGAAACTCTTCGACGATATTCGAGACAAGATGACCTCTTTCGGCAACATCCTTAATGAAGGTGTCAATGAGGGCGAATTTCTCTCGATAAAACTTCAGATGTGGCTCCAGGCCGAAGAAGAAAAAGGCTGGGCCACGAAAACCTGCGAGGAGGAGACACACTGCTATCTCCAAGATGTATGCAGCCGAGTCAGAGGAAAAATCGAGCTTTGGGAGGAGAAATTCGGCCGCCCCTACCGAGAAGGCCCTGGCCGCGAGCTCATCCATGGTTCGCTCAACGAGGAGCATCAGACAGCCGTCCAAGTTTATAATCGTCTCCAGGATTTCAGGGATAATACTTGGACCCAAAGTGACATTCTCTCCGAAGGGCTGAGTAATCGCGATCGTCTGACAAGATTCGATCAGCTCATCGCCGGCATCCCTAAAAAAGACCTGGAAGCCGCTCTCTGCCGGGAGGTGATTCTCCCTGCCTCTCCCCAGTATGAAGATTATGCCAGGGATAGCACTCTGAGAGAAGAAAAACAGCTGTATGCCTTTAACGATCTGATGGACATCCTGGGTGGAGGCCGCAGTATCAAGCGCAGCGACTACCCGACAATTTTTGCCCTCGGGCTGGCGATTTTTATCGATCTCTTCGTCCTCATCGTCGCCATCGGGGCTGCTCTCGTCGACTACAGGAGAGAAGATTCTTTCCTTCCCGATACAGAAAAGATCACTTCAGAGTGGGACGCGCGCCATAAACAAGATATCTCAGACTGGGTAGAAGGAGCTCTCCTCGGCGAGACCCGCGATGAGGCTCAGAAGCTGGCCTTCTCCCGAGAAATCCTCAAAACGGTCATCTTTAATCGCGAGGGGAATAACGTCCTTATTCCTCTGAATGATGAACAGTATCGATTCGGAGTGATACTCGTCAAATCAAAGGCGGCCTCCGCAAGCCAGACGAAAATAGAGGGAGAGGAAAAAACTGTCTTCGAACTGGAAGATTGGGTCTATCTGGCCCTGACGCGTTACGTGCGTTCGGCAGAGGAGAGTTAGGAAAGTCACCCCTACTCAAATCGCAAAGTCCTTTTCTCTATCCTGACTATAATCTTTTCTACTCGGGCTTTTAAAGGCTTTCCGCATCAGACTTTCGGGTTCGCGTAACAGTAGAGACAGGCATGAGGGCAGGATTGGGTGTAGCTTCCGATATCCACAGATTCTGTACAGCGGCATTGAGCCCGCTGGCCCTTATCCTTCTGGAGCGAGACAGGCTCATTCTGGGGATGAAGAGTTTGAAGTAAACGTCCATCTATGCAGGCCGAAGGAGAAACGCCGGGAATATCTGCCAGAAAATCCTGGCTGCAGGAATAAAGGCGCAGGTTCCATGCCTCTGCTATCTGAGTCAGGATCTTCGTGGCCTCTCTCTTTTCTGAGAGGGGAGGATCTATGTACTTAAAATCATGTTTTTTAGCCCTCCTCTTTGCCTTCTTGTACCACTGGGCAAAGCTGAATCGGATATCTTTAATCCCCAGCTGTGAAAGTTTGGGCGCCAGCTTCTCGAAGAAATAAAGGTTTGTCCTTGTTTTTCCGTCTTCCTCCCAGTACACGATCGGGTCGAAACGAACAGAAACCCTCTCAGGCTTTCCAGCGATCCCTACCAAAGGCTCCAGCTGGGCCAAAGCCACATCAGGCGGCGGCACAGTCAATTCTACGAAACTTCCTCCCAGGCCGGTGATCGTGAAATGGAAATAGAGTTGATCGTATCTCTGGAGTAAATCCTCCAAGCTGTAAGTATTATGGATAAGCTTTGAAAAATTTTTCGACCAGAGGACGATGGTATGAATCTGCTGCGGATTGAGACCGACTGGGTAGGTATGACCCGAGGGACCTACCACTCGGGCTGTCCCAGCCTCGAAAACAGACGAGAGCCACTCCGGAAAAAAGGCCACCAAATCCGTTCGTCGTGATGCGCTTATGATTCTCTTCATGAGGCCGCCTTGACAGGCCGGGGAATTGACTTTAGTATTTTAGCTGACTCAGGAAACAGGAGCAATGTCTGTCCTTCGGGCCGAGAAGCTGACCAAAAGCTACAACCAGCGCACAGTCGTCAACAAGGTGGACGTCGAGGTTCGCTCGGGAGAGATCATCGCCCTTCTGGGCCGGAACGGCGCCGGAAAAACGACAACCTTCCAGATGATCGTCGGTTTGGTCAGGCCAGAGGGGGGGAAGATTTTTCTCGATGAGAAGAACATTTCCAAGTTTCCTACCTACCGGAGGGCTGAGGTCGGCATCACCTACCTCCCCCAGGAAGATTCTGTGTTCCTCAAAGCCACGGTAGCCAACAACTTGAAACTCGTTCTCGAGCTCCTTCCGTACACGAAGAAAGAGCGGACGGACATCGCCGACAGTTTATTGGATGATCTCGGTCTCAGCGAGCTTTCCAACCAAGAGGCCTACAAACTCTCCGGTGGAGAAAGACGCAAGCTGGAGATCAGTCGGTCACTCCTTCTCAATCCCAAGTTTCTTCTCCTGGATGAACCGTTCACCGGCATCGACCCTCTGACGATTATCGACCTCCAAAAAATCATGCTGAGCTTGAAAAAGAGAGAAATCGGAATCGTTCTCTCAGATCACAATGTCCGGGATACTTTCAAAATCACAGACCGGGCTTACATCATAGACGAAGGGGATATCCTGACGATGGGAAGCCCCGAAGAAGTGGCCGCAAATGAATTAGCCAGAGAGAGATTCCTTGGGAAGGAGTTTAAGCTGGGGCGTGAGATTCAGCCTAGTCTTGGAAGAAAAGATGATCTCCCAGAGTCTCCCCCAGGAAAAGACGAAAAAGAAAAAGATAGCTGACGAGAAGAATACCGTAAAACACGAGAACCGAAAGCGTAGAGGCGGCGATCAGCCGAAAAAGCGACACATCCATCACCCGAGAGGCAATCCAGAGGGCAATAAGCCAGAAGGTCCCGATAAAGACCACATCAAAGGCCGTCGATTTTAACCAGTTTGTGAACCGCGACGGAAGTTTTTTTCTCAGGACTCTCTTTTCTTTCTCGATTTCTGTTTCGATGGCTAAGTCCTGCTGACCGACGTCCTCGGGAAGGCCGACGCCTGAATCTTGGGCTGCGGCCTCCTCTTCAAGAAGTTTCCCTGTGTCGATATCGAGATCTTTGTCTTCTTCGATAAGCTCTTCTCGGGTTTCATCTTGGAGAGAGGACATGTCTTCGGGCGGCGTTTCTTTCATCTTTGCTGCCCAGGGAGGGATGGCTTCTTCATCATCTGTACGAGGCGGCGGCATATCATCTTGGGAAGGAGCATCTGGGACAGCTTTTTGTTCCCTGTCTCTTTTAATGGAATCCAAAAACCTCTCTATCTCTTCCTTTTCTTTTTCCGTTGTATCCATTGCCTTTACGAGTTCGTCAGTATCAAAAGTGAGTTTTTTTTGAGCGGACTCTTTCTTTTTAGGTTTTTTGGGTTTGGGCGGAGGTTTAACCTCGCTTCCGGCAGACTCCTCGATTTCCTCTGGGGCCTCTGGAACGGCATTAGATCCGGTTTCTTCTGCTCTTCTCTTAAAATCGGAGGATGTCGGAGGGGTAACAAGCGGTGGTCTCCCTAATTCTCGTTCGATGGCTTTTTCAATAGGCAGTTCATCGGTGGGAATATCTCCCGTATCTGGGGCAGTTTTTGGTTCTTTTTTTTCTTTTTTTTCCTTTTTGGGCTCTTCTTCCTGCTCTTCTACAAGCTTTTCGAATTCCTCTGCGGTGTCTTCATCGTCCTTCTTATCCTCCTCGTCAGGATTCTCAGCTAGCTCTTCTGGTGTTTGGGATTGATCTTCTTTAGGTTTATTTTTTTTCGCTGGTCCAGGCTCCTCTTTTTTCTCTTCCTCGTTAACGTCTATGATCTTTTCTCCAGGAATATCCTCTTCGATCGTTTCATCTTCGGGAAAAAGAAGCTGGGTGCCGCAGTTGGAGCAGTACTCCAAGCTCTCGTCGATTATTGCCTTGCAGTAAGGGCACCTTCTGATGGCCATCACCCTATTTATATAGAGAAAAAAACCTCTTGTCAATCAGAGAAACCAGAGAAATATAAGAGAAAAAAAGAAGATTGGTTCGTTTTTTCAGGAAAAGGTGCCTGCTTTTTTTTTGCTGGTTATCTTCCTAAAAAAGAAACATATTTCCGACTAATCTTTACTTTCTAATTCGGAGGGTTTCTCCTCGCTCTTCTTGATGTCAGGGCGGAAGACCACCCAGACAAGCAGGCTGATCGGCCACTCCAGAAGAAAGACCATAAGGGCGACAATCCAACCAGGTTTGCCTCGTTTCTCGGCATCTCTCCAAACCCAAACCAGACTCCAGATGAGTAAACCAAGAACAACAAGCATGGCCGGGATGATGAGAAAAACCCATAATAAAACTTCCATATTCGTGTCCTCCTATTCTTCGCCTCTCTTGGAAGAATCTCGAAAGGATAATTTTTAATCCAATATATATTACCCTAAAAAGCCTCATTTTGTTCAATTAATGACTTTATTCAGAAAGAAAGCTTATTTTGTGGATCACCAAAAGGTCCCGCGTCATCCTGAACGGCGGACAAGAAATCTCGTTTCGTGGACGCGGGTAGATCAAGGGAAAACATCTATTCTCTATTTATAAACTTGAATTCAGCTATAAAATAGTCTAAAATTACTTTTTCTATAAATTTTATAGATATTAAAGGAGGGCTGTATGTCAAAAAGAAGTAAATTCTCGATTATTCTTCTGTTTTGTCTCGGCATTCCCTTCACTCTCTACGCGCAAAGCGGTACCTACCAGGGCGAACAACTCTATGATCTCAAATGCGGCCGCTGTCACTTCGCTTATTCCCCGCAAAAATATTCCATGGAAGAGTGGAAGACAATCATTAAGGAAATGGGCCCCTTATCGGGCTTGAACGAAGATTCTGAAAAAAAGATCTTGGAATATCTGGAACAGTATGCGTCCGAAAGAAAAATCGGAGATCTACCCACCAGTCCAGCTTTCGGGGGTTATCTGTATTCTGAGTTTTTTTCATCGAATGCGAGGGTCGACACGTTCGATATCCACTACCTCAACCTGAATGTGACCGGTCGAATCCATGAACGTGTCTCTTACCGAGCCGAATTCGAGTTTGAACACGGCGGAGGCGATAGCGAACCACCGTTTGTCGAACAGGCTTTCATAGACGTCTGGTTTGAGTCTAATATGGCCCTAAGAATCGGTGCCATCCTAACTCCTTTCAACCGGTTCGATGACTTCCATGCTCCCTTAGAAAATCTGATGATAACCAGACCCCAGATGTCAAGAGAGATCGGTGTGAGTGCCTGGAAGGATGTCGGTATAAATTTCCACGGGAATATCTTTGTCAATAATGACTTCTATCTGAATTATGATCTTTATGCGATCAACGGTCTTGGGAACGGAAGCCGTCTCAGGGGGAGCCGGCAGTACCGGGATAATAACGACGCCAAGAGCCTGGGATTCCGCTTGAGCGGAGTCTACGCAGATAGATGGGAAGTGGGAGCCTCTTATTACCGCGGAGCCTGGGATGACGATGGTGACTACGATTTAGATATGTTCGGCCTCCATTTCTTGGGAAGGATAGGAGACATAAACCTGTATGCAGAGTATGCTCGATCTAATTCAGAGAATCCAGATCCGATCGAAGAAGGAGATGCGGATGGATTCTTCATCCAGGCTTCTTACTTATTCCAAGGTAAATTCAGACCAAGCGTGCGGTACGGCACTCTTGATTATTTGGATATTGGCAATCTCCTGGGCAGAAAGCCGACAGACTTCGATCGAAAGGTTCTTGCTTTGGGATTCAATTATTACCTGACCAGGGCTATTGTGTTTAAAGTCGAGTATGATTTTTACTTGGAAGGGGATCGCGAACCAGAAAAAGATAACGACCTCCTGGCTTTCCAGGCAGCCGTCCGGTTCTAGATCCTGCTTAAGAAAAAATACTGTCCCCCTGTCATGATGGAAAATTGACAACAAACAGAAAATAGAATAAAAATATAGAGGCTGGGCGATTAACTCAGCGAATAATTTTTTTAGCCCCCCTTATTTCCTCTGTTTT
>CAYGBF010000131.1:0-3385 GCA_964348035.1 uncultured Eubacteriales bacterium
TCTCTACGGGGTTATAGGAAGCCTTTTCGGGAGTAATATCGGAGCAGTGCTTTACGAGAGAATCCTCAAACCGATCGCTCCTTCTCCAGAAGCTGTCGCCGCTGGTGCTCCTCTCGCTCCCGATGTTATCAGTCAGATCAGGTCTTTCTGGCTGATTTTTGCTGTTCTGGGTGTTGTCTGCTTGGGCTGCCTTCTTCTCTACAACAAGTATTTCTCGAAAGATACTCCTCAAGCCAACAGAAGGGCTTGGAAGGTCATGCTAGGAATCTACTTGACCTTGGCGGCAGGAGGATTCTACTTCCTCGTCTATGCTCTTTTTCTCAGCCCAGAGATCCAGTGGAAGACGTTCGTCCAATCTCTGATTTTGCTTGCCCTGGGCGGCGGAGGTATATGGATCAGCAGGAAGAGGGGTGAATAACCCGGACTCAAACTCGAAGAGAATCTTCATTCTCGGCTGAAGAGCGACCTCATTTAAACGAAACAACAGTAACCATGAAAAGGAGGTCAGCTATGAAATCTTACACTGAATATTTGACGTTCCAGACATCGACACGGCGTGAATTCATCAACATCACCCCTCGAGTGGAATCCTGCCTTCAGGAAAGCGGTGTCAAGGAAGGCCTGTGCCTGGTCAACGCCATGCACATCACGGCCAGCGTGTTCATCAACGACGACGAATCCGGATTGCACGGGGACTTTGAGACCTGGTTGGAGGAGTTGGCTCCGCATGAGCCCATCTCCAAGTACGCCCACAACCTCACAGGCGAGGACAACGGCGATGCCCATCTGAAACGAACCGTCATGGGCAGGGAAGTGGTGGTTGCCGTCACAGAAGGGAGGTTCGATTTCGGACCTTGGGAGCAGATGTTCTACGGCGAGTTTGACGGACGACGCCATAAAAGAGTCCTGGTTAAGATTATCGGTGACTAGACGAAGAGAGTAACATCAGCTTGTTCCGCCTGCTCTATAAAGGTGGCCACACCCACACACTGGGCCACCTCGTCGATCATCTTGTCTTTTGGAATCTCCATCACTTCCATGCTCATCTGGCAGCCGTAGAGTCTAACTCCGAGATCGATGGCCATCTGCCTCATCTCGGCCAGAGAGGGGACTCGTTTGGCCTTCATCATTTTCTTGAATATCCAGCGTCCGATTCCCCCAAAACTCATCTTGCTGGGAGAGGCCCGGTTGATGTCGCCTCCGTATAAGATGCCGAGCAGTCGTCCGAACAGGCTTTTTCCTGTTTTTCTTTTTTTCTTGAGAGCCCGCAGCCCCCAGAAAGTAAAGAACATGGTCACATCCATGTTAGCCGCAGCCGCTCCTGTGGCAATCGAGAAGGCTGCGAACAGTTTATCTAAATCGCCGCTGAAAACGACCATAGACAGCTTTTTCTTTTTCTCTTCCATCGAAAACAACGATTTCTTGAAAACTTATTTTTTGGTAGCCTCCTTGACTGCCTCAGTCTGAGAGAGGAGGGCCTCTCTTAGGACTTCGCTGATCAGATCAAAGGCTTTGATGATCTTCGTGTTGGCGATGGAATAATAAACATTTATCCCAACCCGACGCGCCCTGACGATGCCTTTGGCTCTGAGGAGGGATAGATGTTGAGAAAGGTTGGCCTGAGATATCGTTGTTGCCTTAGCCAATTCAGTGACAGACATTTCTTCCTTTCGGAGGTTATCCAAAATTTCCTGTCGTTTCGGATGAGAGAGTGTCTTACACAGTTCTGAATGAAGGGCGTAAAAATCTTTTTTTTCCATGAGTTCAACCTTTTTTCTAAATTACTATATTCTAATAAAAAGAATTATAGATTAAAAAACTTACCCCTGCAACTAGTGTTATTTTCTTAGAACTGGTTCTGCGGATAGACAAAAAAATGATAGGCAATTTCCTGGTTATTACTTCGTTTGAGGATACAGGAAAGCATTGAGCAAGAATTTGTAGGTGCCGTGAGATTGAGCTCTGTGCTGACAGCGAAAACCGATGAGGATGATGTGGCCCTTTTTATATTTTGCGTCAACGACTGCCGCTCTTCGTGCCAAGACATCCTCCCCCAAGAGCCAGCCGCTGAGAAGGATGTCTTCCTTTGGATAACTGGCGACGACTGTTCTGTCCCAATCTACCGATCGAGGGACTGATGTGCTCATGGCCAGACTTCTCGAAAACATCGCCGGGATTGTCGAGGGCAGACCGTACCCGATGGGCGTTTTGTTATTCACTTTAAGCTTAAGAAGAGAGGTCGGGCAGAAGAATTTTGTCCTGTCTACCCTCTCCAAGGCATTCCGGGCTGGAACCTTAAATTCTTTAAACACCAGTTCGCAGGCGCTATTTAGAGTGACAAAAATACCGCCTTTTTCCACAAAAGCCTTCAAAGCTTCGATCCCTTCTTTACCGATGCCTCCCTCATACTTTGGGGGCATTTCTGTGTAGTATCTATAATAGCGGGAACTCGGACTGGGTTTGCCGAGTTTGATGATGTCGGGGCTCTCACTGGCAAAGACGATCACCTCGTACTTCGCCTTGAGGTCTGCCTTCTTTTTCTTGGTGCCCTTGAAATCCTTGTTGTGAAGCGTGGTGTAGGGCACTTCGAGATCGTCCAGGACGTAACGTGTCCAGCCTTCATCCATGTTCGATCTCCAGGATTGGTAGAGGCCGACTCTAGAATGTTTCAAAGGAGAGGCGGGGATATTGTCGATATTTGCCATCTCGAAAGCTTTGAGATGCCATTTTTCAAGGAGTCCTGGGAGTATTTTTTGAACTTGAGGAGAGTTCTTAATAAGGAAACTTCCGGCCGCAGCCTTAAAACCCGATACTTCTTGAGCTTCCTGAGTTCTCATGATTTCTGCACCTTCTTTGAGAAGAGAAAATACCACTGAATAGGAAGCATTTTGTCGAGAATCTAGAAGGAGGTAAGGAGATGCGGCTGCAGGAGATTCGATACTCGGAAAAGGCACTTTTCCGAGTTTTTCAGCCTTGATCTTGAAAGGATGTTCTATTCTCTCGCATTTGACGCCCATCTGGAGGGGGAGAGTCCAACCGGCGTTATCGTAGGGTGGGATCGGCGGACCTCCTGGATATTGACGTAAATCCGGATATTTTTGCTTTTCCAGCAAGGCCTGGGCATAGGGTCTGTAGGGTTGGGACATAAAAACGACGAAAGAACCGGCTGGAAAGACTTTTCCGTCGGCCACGAAGTCTTCCTTAGCCTGGTGGATTTCCACTCCGCCGAACATGAGGATGTCCAGCATCCTGAGCGTCGTCGGATAATCCCACTGTTTTTTCGGAATGACAAAACCGAAAGGATGGCCTTCTTGGTCCTTCTCGATGGCATCATGGCACATCTGATAAAAGTTATACAGGAAATCCTCTTTATAAAGATAGGCTG
>CAYGBF010000132.1:0-18276 GCA_964348035.1 uncultured Eubacteriales bacterium
ACCATTCGACTACCTGAAAATAAGAACGGCGGCCGTTTACCTCTCTCCACTCGGCGGTGAACACGTTCTGGTTTTGAAGGATTCCAGCCAGCCTTTCCAGCGCAGCCATCCCTCCTTCCTCAACCCTTGATCGTGCATCACCTGGAGGTTTCTGTTGATGGCCCCGGCGGTGAAGAGCACGACGATTTTTCCGCCTGTGACTTTGGTCGGGTTCCATAGGGCCGGGTAATCTATGGAAAACCCGATGTCTTCGCTGGTGTAGGTTTTTGTGTCTTCCGAGACGCAGAAAATCACTATCATAAACAAGACAAAGACTGTTAGAACAGCGCATCTAAAAATCTTGTTCATTCGTGGTCTCCATTATTTTATATGAATTTTTGGGAGTGGATTCAGAGGTTGAAATGGGAGAAGAGAATATAACTTTCGTAGGCAACCAGGACGACATAAACGGAAAAGATGGCATATATGAAATGATAAACTTTTACCTTGCCGAAGACAATAAAATTCTTGTGAATCAAGATCACGATGACACTGACCGCTGTGATCATGTACTTGAAAACCATGGAAAGCTCGGGATTTTTATTGAAAAACAGGAGCATCAGCGGGTTGAGCTCTTGGCCGCCGAAGTTGAGTATTTTTAAAGTCAGGTAGGCATCCATGACACACAGGATCAGGATCAAGACGATCATGATGAAATAACGGGGTTCATACCAGTCAACGTAATAATGTTTGCTTTCATCGGCTCGTCTTGTTTCTTTCCGTCCTCCTTTTAAGGAGTACCGACTTAGAGGCTTGGTCGAAGCCTGTCTTCTATCGGGAAGCTTTCGTCGCTCTTCAGACATGAATCTAAAAGAAAACTCACTTACTTAAAATAATTTTCGGAGTATGGTGCCCCATAATTAACCGGAAGGCAATCGTCTTGGACGATGAATGTGGGGGTGATATTTGATGAACGGTTGCTAGGCCCCAATTTTGGCGACACCCAATCTTGGCCCCAATTTTGCGGCGGATCTCCAAAGCCGGTTCAAGTGTATTTTCTCAATAATTCAAGGTACTCATGAACTCGATCTCTCATTTTTTTCCGAGGAACGATCTCGTTTATCCCGCCTTTCTCGAGGTAAAAAGGAGCGCTATACCAGGGGGGCGAGTGGCCTTCCCGATCACGAATTCTTGTTTTCAGGTATCCTTCTACGACTCGAGTCCCGGCAAACCCGATTTCGGCATTGGTCTCGGCCAGGTGGATGTCTCCTTGGCTGACGTAACTCGAGAGAGAACCGGCCATCGTCGGGTCAGCCAGGATAGAAACATACGGAACCTTGATTTTAGTCAGGGCCATGTTTGTTTTCGCCATCTGCATCAGCGAGAATATCCCTTCTTGCATCCTTGCTCCGCCAGTCAAAGAAACTGAAACGAGAGGAAAACCGCTCTTGTTGGCATATTCGACGGCCCTGACAAATTTTTCACCGACCACAGAGCTTAAGCTTCCTCCTCTGATGCCGTACTCGGAAACGGCCAGGACCACTTTTATTCCTTTTATTTTTGCTGTGCCGATGATTAAAGCACCGTTGACTCCAGTCTTTTGCTGATCTTTCTTTAGGTCCTCGGCGTATTTTTTGATCTGTCCGTCTTTTGTGACATAACTGAATTCGAGTGGATCTAAGGGAGAAAGATTCTTGTCTTTCTCCTCGAAACTTCCCCTGTCGACCAGGTATCCTATCCAATCATAAGCACTCGGGTGGTAGGTGCGATCTAAATAACCGCACTTGGGGCAAACTCTGAGGTTTTTCAGAAATTTCTTGAAAGGTGTTTTCGCGCCGCAGTTTTTATTCGGACAGGTGAATACCCTTTTTTGGATTTTATCATCAGCTTTGGGAAGGGAGTCTACCTTGGGCTCTTCGGCTTGCTTTATTTTTCTTTTGAATATCTTCTTGATTCTCCGGGTAAATTTTCTCGCCAGCCTTTTTCTAAAAGGCAGCCGAGGCGCTTCCGGTTCTTCCTGCCATTGTCCGTACCTCATAAACCTCTGGTATCTTTGATTCAGCAGGATTTCCAGCGGTTCATTTCGAAGCTCCGAGAGTGTCTTTTTTAAGATATTTTTTATGTTTTTAGCTGTTCTGCCGTGGTCGGCATGAGCTCCTTTCTCCGGTTCCTTGATGATGCCGTCGATGATACCAAATTCCATCATGTCCTGGGGGGTGGGTCGGAGAAGGTTAGCCATCTCTCTGTTTTTTACCTGTCTTTCCTCTCTGGGTTTTCTGCTTAGACCCTTGACCAGGATTCTGGCACAACCTTCGGGCGAGATCACCGAGTAAACGGCGTTTTCGAGCATGTATGTTCTGTCCGTCACTTGAAGGGCCAAGGCGCCGCCGCTGCCGCCCTCTCCGATTATGACACTGACCGTCGGGACCTTGAGGCCTGCGAGTGTGTAGATACAATCTGAAATCTTCCAACACTGCAGAAGTTTAGCCGACTCCTCGAGAGGATCGCCTCCCGGGGTGTCGATGATCGTGACGAGAGGTGTTCGGCGTTTTTCCGCGAGTTTCATGATCTCCAGAGCGAGAGCGTAGCCCTTGGCTGTGATAGTCGACAGGATTTTTCGACCTTTAACAGTCCGCCAATTCTGGCCGATGAGGAAGAGAGGGTGGCCGTCGAGTTCAGCAAACCCGGCTAAGATGTTTGGGTCCTGAGGAAAACCTTCGTGGTAGGGGATAAACTTGTCGAAGATTCTTGGGATGAGGTCCCGAGCTCTTGGCCTTTCCTTCTTCCTGACGAGCAGGTACTTGTCGTAGGCATCGCCTGAGATATTCAGAGTTTCTTTTTCCATGTTATCGGATCTTCCCCTCGGTCGAGGGGATGAATCAAAAAGATATTCTCCCTGGTCTTTTATAAATCCGCTCTTCTTTCCTCTGCTATCCGCCCTTCGGATTACCATTTTGAATGTATCAAAGCCAGATAATCCTGTCAAATTGAGGGCCTCTTGGACTGGACCTTTTCCCCACAAGAGGGAGTGAAATTCCACCTGCGAAAGCAGAAATATTGACTCTTCTTCCAGCTATTGTTATCTTTCAAATCGATTGTTATAGTAATGGCTATTAAAATCCTTTTTTTCTTTCAGAAGGGATGAAGCTGACAGGAAGGTCACGATGAGTTCTCAAGAGATATCCTCTGAATTTCCGTTTCAATCGCATTTTATAACCGTTAAGGGCTCTAAAATCCACTATGTGGACGAAGGCTCGGGTGACCCTGTGTTATTCCTGCACGGGAATCCCACCTCTTCCTATCTGTGGCGGAACATCATCCCGCACTTGACACCTCGTGCCCGCTGCCTAGCTCCTGACCTGATAGGGATGGGAAAGTCAGATAAACCTAAACTAGACTATCGTTTTTTTGATCATGTGAGATACGTAGAAGGATTCATCGAGCAGATGGAGCTTTCAAACATCACCCTGGTCCTTCATGATTGGGGGTCTGGATTGGGGTTTCATTATGCCATGCGTCATGAGGGCAACATCAAAGGGATTGCCTTCATGGAGGCCATCATGAAGACGTTCACTTGGTCTGATTTCCCGAAGGATTTCAAGATGGGATTCAAACTCTTCCGATCGCCCGGGATCGGGAAGCTCATGATCGTCAGGATGAACATGTTCGTAGAGAAAATCCTGCCCAAGGCTGTGGTGAGGAAGATGACGGAAGAGGAGATGAATCACTACCGGGAACCGTTTACCAACTGGAGGGACCGGACACCAATCTGGCGGTGGCCCCAGGAGATTCCGATCAACGGGAAGCCTTTCGATGTGGTCGAGATTGTTCAAAATTACAGCCAAAGGCTCCAAGAATCGATGAAGCCTAAACTCCTCTTCTATGCTTCGCCGGGGGGGATTATCGGCAAGCCTGCGGTGGCATGGTGTCAAGAGAATCTCAAGAACCTCAAGACAGTGGATATCGGAGACGGGATTCACTTTATCCAAGAAGATAATCCTTATTTGATCGGCACTGAGCTGGCCAACTGGTACAGAGAGCTTTGATAAAGGCTTAAATATTCAGAGTTGAAATTAACCTGAAGTATTCATAAAAAATGCCGATACCTTCAGCAATTACAGCAATATCAGGATATTATCCTGATATTGCTGTAAATAAATATATTAACTTTTATTAAGGAATGTTTTGAATATAAATCGGCATTTTTTACCTTTCAGGCGAGTCGATTTTACCGCATCTGCTTCGTTACGGCGCATTCGCAGTGGAAGGACCCCCGGCCCGACCTACCAAGCTTCATACGCCGACGCCTCGCATCTACGGCAAACTCGACTCGTGAATAATCCAGGTTAATAGAGAGAGCATACTTGGGCAGGCTGGAGAATCCTAGATTTTACTCATAACAGATCTGATCTTTTCCACGGCGGTCCGAAGGTTTTCGAGCGAATTGGAATAGGAGATCCGGATGTGGCCAGCCCCGTTTTTTCCGAAACACTCACCAGCCACGGTTGCCACTCCGGCTTTCTCGAGCAGCATCTCAGCCATCTTGAATCCATCCATTCCTGTGTCTCGGACAGATGGGAATAGATAAAAGGCGCCATCCGGCTTCGGACACTGAAACCCGGAAATCTCGTTGATGGCGTTAGACATGTAGTCTCGACGAGCCTGGAATTCTCGCACCATCGCGGAGGAAGGTTCCTGATTCCCTTTTAGGGCAGCCACCGCTCCCCACTGGGCAAAGGTGTTGGTGGAGGTGATCATGTATTGGTGGTACCGGAGGATAGGATCGACAAGGGCTCTCGGTCCTAAGACATAGCCCAATCTCCAGCCGGTCATCGAGTAAAACTTCGAAAACCCGTTGAGCAAAATAGTTCGTTCCCTCATCTCCGGAAACGTGGCGATGCTCACGTGTTCGGCTGGAGGATAGACGATTTTTTCATAAATCTCATCACTCATCACCAGTAAGTCGTGTTTTACTGCCAGCTCGGCGATTTTCTCCAGGATGCTCTTCGTCGTGACTCCTCCTGTAGGATTGGAAGGACTGGCCACAAGAATCATTCGGGTTCGATCCGTGATTATATCCTCTATTTCGTCAGGATCAGGCTGGTATCCGCTGCTTTCATCGAGAGCATAATCTACGGGATCGACAGAATTCGTGAAGGCATCCACATCATAATTTACCCACCGGGGATCCGGAATCAAGATCTGATCACCTGGGTTGAGCAGAGCATGAATCGCCAGGTAGACGCCCTCTGCCACACCGTTGCTGACCACAACTTCGGTCTCCGGGTCGTACCCCAGGTTGTATTCTGAGGCAAATTTATCCGATACAGCCTGTCTCAATTCCGGTATGCCGGCGTTTTGAGAATAGTGATGTTTTCCCTGCCGGAGCGCTTCGATGGCTGCTTCGACGATGTGGTTTGGGGTGTTAAAATCCGGCCGTCCGATTTCCAAGTGGATGATGTCTTTCCCCTGTTTCTCCAGCTTTTTGGCCGCATCGAACATCACCCGAATTTGCGAGTAGGGGATACGCTGGGCTACCTTGGATTCCATGACTTCCTCCTTCGCTGCCTGGAATGTCTGTTACCCAGGTAAGCTATCTTCTCATTATCAATCAATTTACGTTCAAGTCTTGCTGGCGTTTTATAGACAAGGGGTGACATTTGTTAAAAATACAGAATCATAATTCTCGGAACTATTCATGGGGTGAGTTCGAGCTCCCATCTTTCTTATGACCGATAATACTTCCCTTCCTCCCGTGAAGAGTCAGGGGGAGACGAAAATGAGCCTTTTCTATATCTACTTCTCCCGCTTTGATCAAGGAAAACCGGACCAAGAAAGGGGTGATGATTTCATTTAACAGCGTCTTTCCCACGATCACGCTGACGATCACTTCGCTTAACCTGGGAGATGCGGTTTCTATCAGAATTTTGGCGTCAAAAACCAATCCGATCGCTACTCCCGCCGACGGAAGCAATGCTAATCCCAAGTATTTTCTAACAACGGGAACGGCCCCGCTTAATCTTGCCCCGAGTCTGCTTCCAGTATACTTTCCCAAAAAGCGCCCTCCCATGACAACCAATGCAATTCCCGTTGTTTGAGTGGCCAAGCCCAGATCTAAATGAGCTCCGGCCAGGAGAAAGAAAATACCAAAGATGGGTTCTTCGATATTTTCGATCACATCATGAGCTTCACTGGCCCGTTTATGCTCGGCGAAATTTTCGATGATAAAGCCTAAAACCAAGGTCGCCAAAAGGGGAGAGACGCCAAAACTTTTGGCCAGCCCACATGTCACAAGGATAGTGCCCAGAGTAAGTCCGAGCATGACATCTCTGGGAGCAAAGAATTTAATGATTCGGGTTAGCACCAGCCCCACGAAGAGTCCGATCAATACGGAGAAACCGACAGAGATAAGCGGGTTGACGAGGGCATTCGACCAACTTGAAATTTCTCCTCCAATCAATGCTCTTACCCAGACGGATACAAATCCGTAAATCACGATCGTCAAGGCATCGTCAATGGCTACGACTCCCAACAGCACAGTCGTAAACCGGCCCTTTGATTTTAATTCGTGGACTAGGCTCATGATAGCGGTCGGAGCTGTCGCCATGGATACAGCCCCCAATACCAGGGCAGCTGCCAGATATGTTTCTTGAAATTCCACTCCTGATAAAGGAATCAACAGCGGCAGGATAGAAATGATAAGGATAAAAACAAAGACGAAGGCTCCCAAAGCCTGCAGGATCGTGATCCAGGCAATGCTTTTCTTTAAACCTTTCAGACGATCAAGCGGCAATGCCCCACCGATAGAAAAGGCGATGACAGAGAGGGCAATATCGGTAATCAAACCCAGTTGATTATCTATCACTCCCCCTGAAAACAGTCCGATGAAAGCCGGTCCAAACAGAATCCCGACGACGAGATAACCTATGATCCGCGGAGCTCTCAGCCAGTTAGCCAGCCGCCCCGCTGCTTGGCTTAACAAGAACAAAAGGCCGGCAAATAGTAATGTGTCCAGCTGTTCAGGCCATCGAAATGCAGTGAGATGCTCAACCATTTTAAAGCAAAAACCTGGGGTCAGCCGGACTATGATATGCTCCGATAATTGCAAAGGTACCGGATGACGGCATAATTATATTTCTTTAATATTATTTTGCAACTCGTTGGGGCGCGAGACTGAACACCCACAGAGTGGGGGAGACTCATGAAGACTTTTCCTCTTAAAGAAAATCTATAGCGAGGGGATATTGTTCGTTGTCTATTCAACCTTGACCTTTGAGGACGAAAAATGTAAAAAAGTCGCGAGGTAGCATTCACACTCTTAAAGGAAAAAAATCATGATTAAATCCTACAAGAGAGCAAAGCTCTTTCTGTCTTTTGCCGCAATCCTGTGTGTTCTGTATTTTATGACCGGCTGCCAAAAAACGCAGGAATCGCAGCCTCTTCCTGGCGCCGTGTCCGAATTTGGCAGATATGAAGGCTATTCCACGGCCAAGTACGAGCGATGGGTGCGCACCTCCCAGTATGTAGCGATGCGGGACGGCGTCAAGCTGGCGGTTGATGTTGTCCGGCCTGCCGTGGACGGGACGGCTGTAGAGGAGCCGCTGCCCTGTGTCTGGACCCACCACCGCTACCATCGAGCTGTGGTCAGAGATGGCAAGATCTATTCCGTAGTTGACAGAAACAGCGACCTTCGCCTTCTCGTTAAACACGGATATGTCGTCGCGGCCGTAGATGTTCGGGGAGGAGGGGCGTCTTACGGAAGGTACCTGAAGGCATTTTCCGAGGAAGAGACCCGAGATGCTTACGAAATCACCGAATGGCTCGCCGCCCAGCCTTGGTGTGATGGAAACATCGGTATGTATGGTGCATCCTACCTCGGGATCACCCAGTTCATGGCGGCCAGCCAAGCTCCCCCTCATCTCAAAGCCGTTTTCCCGCAGGTGGCTGCGTTCGACCTGTTCATGCTCGTCGGGGAAGGAGGCATCTACCGAGAAGGATTCATCAACTTATGGGGTGATTTTACCCGCCAACTCGATGTGGATATCCCGGCTGCTCCGGTCGATGAAGACCCAGATGGTGTGATGCTCAAGGAGGCCATGGCTCAGCACAGCGATAACTGGGATGTGATCGAGGAAGCGAGAAAAATAAAATACCGTGACGGTCCTCTGTGGGATGCTGAATATGCGGTTATCATGCCTTCCACTCATATTAAGGCTATCAATGACTCCGGAATTCCTGTCTATATCTGGGGTGGCTGGTTGGATATATATGCCCGAGATGCGTTCCAGTGGTTTGTCAACCTGAAGACGCCCAAAAAGTTAACTGTTGGAGCCTGGCCGCACGATTTCTGGAAGGAAACAATTCATCAGGAACGAGGCCGCCTTCAGCGCTTAGAACAGCTGCGGTGGTTTGACTACTGGCTAAAGGGAATCGACAACGGGATCATGGAAGAGCCTCCCATAAACTATGCGGTCCTGCATAATCCAGAGAAGTGGTCATGGCATCAAGCGAATGAATGGCCTTTGCCCGAGTCAGAAACCAAGACTTATTATTTCAAGCAGGGAACGTCCGGAAGCGTCGATTCTGTTAACGATGGGATGTTGACTGTGCAGACGCCGGCAGAAAGAGAGGGGTATGATACCTATACCGTGGATTACAGTGCGACCAGCGGAGAGGCTACGCGATGGCACAATGGCGCAGGAGTGGCCATGGAATATCCGGACATGACAGCCAATGATAGTAAAGGACTGACCTTCACGACGATGCCTTTGGAAAAGGGAGTAACTGTTGTCGGCCATCCGGTCGTCACCCTGTATATCACATCCGATGCCCCGGATGGAGACTTTTATGCCTATTTGGAAGAGGTAGACAGTCAAGAATTCTCGCATTACCTCACTGAAGGCATGCTTAGAGCTTCGTGCCGAATGGTTGCTGAACCTCCTTACGATAACTTAGGGCTGCCCTTTCATCCAGTCTTTAAGGCTGATACCAGGAACCTGTCGGTCAATGAGCCGGCCGAGCTTATCTTTGATCTCCATCCCGTATTAAACGTCTTCGAGAAGGGAAACCGCATCCGGGTGACAGTGACCTGCGCCGATGTAGGCAATACAGAGTTATACAGGATGGAGCCGACGCCCACGATCAAGCTATACCGCAGCAAAGAATATCCATCCCGGATTCAACTGCCAGTCGTAGAGAATTTTTAATTAATTCCTGTAATCACGGGGTGGGTCTACGGCTTCTTCGCCGTAGCATTGTTTTGTGTATGAATAAACAACATCATGCCCAAATCCCACGACATGTAAAAACTCATGAAACAAAATAGAGGCCAAAGATCCACAGCTGTCTGCGAACGCATCCGGGTATAAATAGACAAAATGGCTCCCCCTCGGAGTTCCTCCACATTGAATGACTTTTTTGAACTTGCCGTTCGTAGAGACTCTGCGATACTTTTCCATATCCCTAATCAAAATGTACAAAGGACGAGCCGTATCACTGAGACGATTGATGATCTTCATCCGGGCGCTCTCTGGAAGACAATCCGATTCTGCTTTGGCCCGAACATCGTTTTCATAGGCATCCAGTATGAGGTCCTTTAATTCCTCGGTATACCCGCCGGAGAGAGAGAATATCAATTCTGTAAGCGGTACTACAGCCTCTTCTTCTACTTCCAGAACATCGACCAGAGATCTGTCAGGCTTTTCTGGCTGTGTTTTGAATTGAACGGTCTCCTCGGAAATGGTTATATCCATCCTGATCCTATCATCTTGTCTCAAATCTAACTTCATGGCCCCAGAAACTTCATGTTTTTTATCACCATATCCCACATGGATTCGATAGGGGCCCGGCTCAAGCGCTGACATGGAATAATTTCCTTTTGAGTCACAGATGAGATGTCCCATATCCTCAGATTTTTTCCAGAAGTGTAAGTGAGCTCGTAATGGTTTCCCCTCATTAGATACTATTTTTCCGTGTATAATCGGGGGATTATCATGCACAGTAAAATCGACTCCGTGTGTTGTTTTATCCCTGTTGACCCGTAGGCCTTCCTTCATGACCCTCCCACACCCCTTAGATGCATCCCAACTGGCGGCGACGACATTTAGATCCTTACCGGGCGGAAGCTTTGACACTCGGTAATGTCCGTTTTTGTCAGGAACGGCTCCATACACGCCAGGTATTTCTCCCTTAGCATAGACATACACCCTCATAGATAAAACAGGAGATCCATCCATCCGTTTCAGGCTTCCTTCTACAGCGCCTCCCCTCTCGGCGATAATATCCTCGAGAATAAACTCTTTCCTTCCCTCCATGTTTATGGTCAGTTCATGAATTCGGAGGCAGTATGGTTCCTTATCTATGAAAATTCTTATTTCATGATCGTTTTCTACCGGGACTTTTTCAAATTTAAAATAGCCGTCTTTATCCGTTGTCGACTGCCAGTCTTCTATATTCAAAGTTGTTATAACTCCCTCGACTCCCTCTCCTGTTAACTCATCGACGACTCTGCCTGAAATCGTCCCGGTTATCGTATCTCCTAGACAGATTGGATTCAATAATAGGGTCGAAAAGCATATAGAAATCAACATCAACCAGACCTGAAAACCAGTTTTATTAGGCAGTTTCATTCTCCCGTGTTTTGTTCGTTCATAAAAAAGCAACTCTTCCTATCTTGTACAAGTTTTTATTTCTTAGCTAATAGAGTATTATTATAGAAAAAAATAAGTCAAGGCACGTCAAGATCTAGATGCTACAAGATTTTGGCTGGGTTAACGATCTGGACAGGAATAATCAGAAAGCGTAGGAGTTGATTTCCTGCTCTATCGATCAAAACAAATCATTTCGTGATGGATGTCAATGATGCTAGAATAGAGCTTTCTCATAATGAGACTCAAACTGTTTAAAAGTCTGTCATTAGTCACGATCCTTTCCGCTGGCCTCCTCGTGACCTCTTGCAGTCATCTTACCCCCTATTATCAACATCCTTTTCATCACCCCCGTATTCATTATCCTGAAGAAGGGGATCTTTCCTTCCGACTGCTTTTGATTGGTGATGTCGGGAAATCGGAGGAAAGTGACCCAGGCCTTTCTCAATTGACTAAATGGGCAAGCAGGCATCCTCAAAAAACAATGATCGTCTTCCTTGGGGATAATGTCTATCCATCAGGGATGCCTCCCGAAGCACACCAGGACCGGAAAGAAGCGGAACGAAGACTTCTAGCCCAAATAAATGTGGTTAGAGATAGTGGGGCCAGAGGTCTGTTTATTCCGGGGAATCATGATTGGAGGAATGGCCTTTCCGGACTCATGCACCAACAAAATTTTATCGCCATCCAATTGAACAGAGAAGATTCCTTTATTCCCCAGGCAGGATGTCCGGGCCCCCAGAAAATCGATATCGAAAATATAAGGATCATCGTGATAGATACCACTTTTTGGTTGGATAAAAGTCTGGAACCGCTCAAAGACTGTCCGTGCAAAAACCTGAAATCTGCCCTGGCTGAGGTCAAGGCACTCCTCGGCTCCGCAGGGAACCGCCATGTCGTATTCTTGACCCATAATCCCCTGGATACCCATGGAGAACATGGAGGCTTTTTTGATTGGGAAGACCATCTATTTCCTTTAACCAATCTTGTTGATTGGCTCTGGATCCCTCTGCCAGTCGTAGGTTCGTTCTATCCTCTGCTAAGGAGGAATGTCATCAGGAACAAATTTGACCTGAGCAGTGACTCCTACAAGAACATGATCTGGGTCCTGAAGATGGCCTTTAAAGAAAAGAAACCATTGATATACGCTGCCGGACACGATCATTCATTACAGGTTTTGGATGGAGGGGAAGCCGTCGGATATATTTTGGTAAGCGGTGCAGGCTCGAAGTCGCACTTAAGCCCCGTCAGCCATGGTGAGAATACTATTTTCGCTCACCAGCATGTGGGATTCATGGCCGTCGACTTTTTAAGGGATGGAGAGGTATGGCTTTACGTTGTCGAACCAAGTAAAAATGAAGTGGTTTTTTTAAAAAAATTGGAGACAAATTAAGAATAGGATCAATTCTGCCTTTTGATTCCGATAACTCGAAATTCTTTTGTTTCCGGATTGCGATCCAGATAAACTTTAACCCATGTTCCCCATTTGTGGCCCAGAGTCCGGGATATCCAGAAGGTGATTTCCCATTGGCCGTCAGTGGAGATCGTATGTTTGCTCGTTTTATAGTTTTTGACCCGCTGCTCCAGTTCCCAAAGTGGTATTGAGGTGCGGCCGAAGAAACGGCTGTCCTGCACGACCGGGATCTCATTCACCTTGAGAGAATAGAGATATCGAGTTTGTCTTGGTGTCCACAGGGTCTCTTCAATCCCCAAATCTGTGAATTCCAGTATCTGGACTTTATCAGCGACGTCGAAGATGGTGAAATTATCCAAGCAGTTTACTCTGCTGTACCAGTAGCGGCCGATGATATCTCTGCGCTCCTTCAGGACTTTCAGCACATAAGCTTCAGCGTCTGGATCAGAGTATCGTCCTTCACGGACGACGGCGGCGAGCTGTTCATCGCTGAATGACATCACAAGCTTTGCCCCCCAGAAGCAGTCGAGATTGGTCCGGTTTATGATGGCTGGATTGGGGTAGTTCATGATAGCGCTGCCGGGATTGAGATCCAAAGAATCCAACCTGCCGACTGAGGGAATCTCCACTCTTCTTGCCTTCTCCCAGGATTTTACGTTCAATCCCAGGGTAAAAAGGTTTCCGAATAAGGCGCGGAAGTCAAATTCTGTTTCGTGGCCTCGGAAAGCAGCCATAGGCCCCTCGGTTGTGCTTCCCAACGTGGATCCGAAATCGATGAGGTAATGTTTCACAAAACGGCGGCCGTCTTCCTCTACATACATATCGAGAGTGTTTGAGGCCTTGATATCGAAGTGTTTAACCCAGGAGCAGAGAACATACAGACCGCGCAGCTCACGGCGGTGTTCATGCGGAACAATATCATTCGGGTCATCTTTTCGGGTTCCCAGGTATCTGAATCCACCTAAAGGTTTTCCGTCCAGGAACTTGCTGGCCATAGCTCGCACTCGACCGTCCGGCAACCTCTCCACTCTCTTCATAATCCGGTCGAAGTCATCCATGGTCATTTCACAGGTTATGCCCCTGTCGTCGTACAGGATGCAGTATTCCTCCATTTGTAAAATATTGGGATCGAAATAGACGATGTGGTTTTCCGGCACGTTGTAACCGGCTGCGTAAAAGATTTTAGTGCAGATAACCTCGGCCGCAGAGGAGAGTTCGGTAAAGCCATAGGGATCGAATTTGATGAGGTATTTATCGCCGCGGGCGTCAGTGATAGTAAAACCGGGAGAGAACCCTTCTTCTTTGACACTGGAGATCCTCCAGGGACCTCCTGTCTCGGGACCCGTTCCCTTGTTCGGTCCACGAGCAATTTCTCCGAGCGACATCCGCTTGGTACCATTGCGGTTGGTAAACCAGCTGGAATCGGAAACTTCTCCAAGGGCGTTGACATTCAGGGCCTGGCGGGGCTTCCCAGCCAGGTTCCGGAGCTGTCTTGAGATATCGAACGCACGCTGTGTGGGTTGCAGGATGGCATATTCGAATGAATCTTCTATAATCAAAATTTCTTTGGGCTTGGGCTTAGGGATGTCCATCCTGTCATCCGGTAAAATCTGCGGAGGATAATATCTTGAGTTTGAGGCACAAGCTGCCAGCCAAAGGATCCCAACGAAAATCAGCGGGCCGATAGAAATTATTCTTTTCCTTTTATTCTTCATTGATAACCAAATAGATCCGAAAGCTATCCCTGCTTTTTCCTGCCAGCAATTGGACATGGATTCCCTTAATAGTAAAGACTCGGAAACCACCACCAAAGCTCCAGTGATAATCTTTCAAGAGAGGATCTTTGAAGATATTCGAGGCAACCTTACCCCAATCTAAAAAAAGTATAGCGTCGACACTAACCATATCTCCGGGGCGTTTGATCAAGGGATAACGATATTCGAACGAGAAAAGCAGCGAGTCCCGATCCCTAAACCTCCCTCGGCGATATCCTCTAACCGTCTTTCGTTTTCCCAACTCGCTCCAGTAATAGAAGGGAATCTGTCCATCTTTGAGGGGACGTGTGATTTCGGCTGCCGCTCGGAGCATGAAGGATCGCTTGTAAAAGAGATGAAAATATCTTTTAGCATCGGCTGTGGATTTTGTGAACTTGTAGTTATCTCCATTCCACTGGAAGAAAACACCGCTGGAGAGTTGAACTTCCCAGCCTCCGGAAGGATTACCCAACCGGTTGCGGGAGTCGAGTCGATACTGGAGATGGGCGTGGAAGAGATCTGTTGGAGTCTCGAGCGCCGGAATGTCAGCTCTTATATCTCGAGGAAGGCTGAACGTGGACGGAACGTCCGGATCTTTTCCGTCCGTAATAGAATTATGGTCGAAACCTAGGATGGCCTTGATATTCGATCTTGATCCCAATTCCAGATCCAGTGTGCTCTGAATCGTCGCTTGCCGCCAACTAAAACTTGTCTCGTTACCGTAAGACGATCTGTTGCCGATTCCGAAAAAGTTCTCAGCCGTAAGATTCCGGTATTGGGCCATGATGTCGAACGTAAACGGCCCTTTGATCCGTAATCCTTCGAAGGCGAATCTGTATTTCTGACGCCAGTATAAGCCGACAGTGGCGGAGAGTTTAAGTTCGGAGCCCGGAGTGATAAGGTCATTGTAGTAGAATCTAGGCCCTCCGCCTGTTCGTGATGTAAAAGTGGGGTAGACTCCTCGGCTCCCGTCATCCGATTCAAGGAAATCCAGAACCTTGGGAATTATTTCGGTCCTTTCCCCGTACGCGATCACGGATTTCACTCCTGTAAAAAGAAGCCAGATGGGAAAAAAGATGATTTGAGCTGGGATATTGACAATTTTTTCCCAGGTTTCTCTGGCTTCAATTTTTTTCGGATATTCTTTCTTTTCAGTTGGATTCTGCTGTTCATTAAATTTACCATCATCTTTTTCGTCAGCCTGCTGGCCAGATAACGGAACAGGAAGGGTGAGAACGAGTATGCAGAGCAGAGCAGCAATCGTGTTCACAAACCTGAATTTCCTAGTAAACATCACAGACTCTTCTTCATTCTCCATCAGTGGGTAAAAATTTCATCAACAGATATGTATAAAAACGATATTATAAGTAAGTTAAGTACTATATCGAAAAGGAGCGGTTGAGTCAACGACACGCGACATATGCCAGAGATTAATCGTGCCAATTGGAGGGAAGATTATCGTAGGTTGACTCTAGAAGGTGGGAATTTTTTTTGTAGGAGCCAAAGATATTTTTTTGATATTTATCTATTCGCCGAGGACCTTTTTGACTTTGTCAAGAACTTCATTACAACACACGGGTTTGGCAATGATTTCCTCCACTCCAAATTGAGAGGCATTCTTCTTAATCTTTTCTGGTGACACCTGACCTGTTATTAATATAATGGGAATGGTTACTTTTTTGTCAGAGCTTTTTAATTGCTCAGTAATAGCTGAAACACCATCCTCAGAGCTTTCGTCATCCATCAGTATTAAATCAGGTTTGTTCTTGAGTGTCTGATTAACATTTATCTTACCGTTTGAAGTTGATTCCACATGATATCCATGTCTCATTAAATTCATAGTTATCATGGTTACATCTGTTGGCTCATTACTAATGATAAGAATTTTATTGGTAGATTTTTTCTGGCTTCCAATAACCCTATCGATTTCATCAATGAGTTTTTGGGAATTGAAAGGTTTTTTGATGTAGGCGGAGATACCCTGTTCAAAACATTCCTTAATAAAATCGGAACCGCCTACCGCGGTTATGGCAATGATTGGAATATCCTTTGTGCTGGGGATTTTCTTTAATTTTATCGTGGTCTCTAATCCATGCATTCCAGGTATAACCATATCCATTAATATCACGTCAGGCCTATCTGACGTAGCAATTTTGATTCCTTCCTTGCCATTACCTACAGTTGTTAATTTATGGCCCTTTTTCTCTAAAATAGAGCAGACCATTTTAATGTCAACCGGATTATCTTCGATCAACAATATTTTTGCCATAGTAGGTCCTTCATATAAAAATTAAATCTCTCAACAAATATAATTCAATAGCCTTTCTGGGTGAATCTTAGGGTGATTTTTTGGGCCACGAGAGGTGACTTATTTTTAGCATCAAATTCATTGTTCAGATTGGTGAGGAGATTATTCTCAATTCAAGAATCGATCTAGAGGTATTTTGTTATCTCCATATTTAATTTCAATAAATTTTATGATAGATTCAGACATGCTTTGAAATTAATGCTCATTATGAAGGGGACTCGATGAAACCACGATTAATCCGGCCCATCTTATGCATGGCATTCGGAATTTCCCTGATTATATTACTATTCCCAGTCTGCAGACAGAGCACCACAGAAGTCCAATCTAAAAACACTGAAAGATTCAAATCGATCGTTGACGAGTACTGGAATCATAAGAAAGTGTCTAATCCCCTGCGGGATTTGCTGGAGGGAAAAAATGTCAAAGATCTGCCCGATATCTCTATCGAAAAATACAAAAAAGATGCCGCGTTCTCGGAATCTATCCTTGAGAAGCTCTTAGAGGTCAATTCCGAGGAGCTCAGCCATAAAGACTGGATTAATCATGAAATCCTCGAGTGGCAGCTCGAAAACAAGATCACGGCTCCAAAATACTACTGGTTCACATTCCTTATCCCCCCCGTCTCAGGATATATCACCTACATCAATCGGGCGTATACGGAGTTCCAGTTTAAGACACAGGACGATTTAAAGAATTATCTCACTCTCCTGGAGCAGTATCCTGGCTTCATCAGAACGGTTCATCGACATACTCAAGAACAACTGAATACAGGAATTATCCTCCCCAAAGAAATGTACACAATGGTGAATCCATTCTTGAGTTACATACTCGCAAAAGCGGAGGACAACTTACTCTATGTAAAAGATGACCGCTTATCCGGGATAGAGGAGACTGAGGCGAAGTCTTTCCAAAAGACTGTAAAAAATCTCATCGATACCGAAGTCTATCCGGTTCTTAAGAAGTATGTTGACTTCATCAAAGGCGATTACTATAAGCAGACACCGGATGCTGTCGGGCTCTGGCAGTATTCGGACTGCAGGGATTATTACAACTACCTGGTCAAGGTCAATACTACCCTTGACCTGACCCCTGAAGAAATCCACGAGTTAGGATTGAGTGAGGTGGCAAAGATAAAAAGATAAGAATTTGCTTTTAACTACGGTAGCTGGGAGTGGATCATAATTGGCATTTTCCCATTCAACCATCGTCAGGAAATATAAATCGCGATAAAAAGGACGTCAAGGACAATCGGAAGCCGCTCCTGGTGGGCGAAAACGCCTCACAAGCCGCAGAGACGCCCGGAAAATGCCGAAAATCAGCCAGGCCTCTCCTTCTGGTCAAAGGAAAGATTATGAGAAATAATCGGCCGGAGCCTCAGAGTCCATCAAGAATTCCTGCGAGACCAGGTGAGGCGGCGGTGGTCTCTCCGCCACAAAGGTCAGCTTGAGGTGGTTGATGATTCTGTCCACCACGGCATAGTCTGTGAGGAAGGCGATGATGCACATCCGGCTCTGGCATTGAGGACATAGGAGTGGGTCCACTTCGTAAACTTTTCGGATCATCTCTGCCCAGCCCCGGCGCGGGACTCTCTGGCTCTCCTCTTCAATGATGATGAAGGGATGCTTGTCGGACTGCCCCTTCCGCACTTTACCCCGGTGAGCATTGGCATAGAGGCCGAAATATCTCACAGTGACCTGGCCTTTATCGGGAATATGGGAGGTGACTCGGGCGATGAACTCCAGGCCTGCCCCTGATTTAATCAGGGGTAATCCATCCGCTCCACCTCTTCGGCCGCTTTTCCATACCGGTCACTCACCTTGCCCTCTTTCTCCGAAAAAGAGAGGCGCTCCAATGACAGGATCGGGCGAATCATGTATTTACCAACCTTCTCGGCTTCTTGCTTGGTAGAAGCCCGGACCTTACTGTGGACCGAAAAACCCGAGTGGCGCCAGCTTGCGATCTTCTCCACCAGGGCCTCTGAGATGAGCTCTTTCCCAAGGAGAAGAGAGAAGACTTCGTGCTTGAAGAACTCGGCCAGGAGGCTGTCCTGGAAGGAATCAAGATGATGAAATATCCCGTCCGGGTCCTCGCCTCCCTCTGTCACCAGGCAGTGGAGATGGGCGTGGAAATTCATCCTATCTCCTGAAGTCTGAATGACGGCCACAACACCAGGAC
>CAYGBF010000133.1:0-11173 GCA_964348035.1 uncultured Eubacteriales bacterium
TTTTTCCCTCTGCTGCTCGTGTTTTCTTACCTGCTTCATGTTCTTCTGACCAACCGGGTCCTGAAAAATTTTGGGATTCGGGTCGCTCTTCTGATCGCTCCTGTGTTCTTGCTGCTCGGATCTGTCGCTATCTTTTTGGTCCCGCTGGGTTTCATGGTGTATTGGGCTGTGGCGGTTAAAGGAGCAGACAAGAGTCTGGCGCATTCGCTCAGTCAGTCCGTAAGAGAGCTGCTGTACATCCCCGTTTCTCCTGAGATTAAGTACAAGGCGAAAGTCTTCATCGATATGTTTGTCAACAAGTTTGCGAAGGGATTAGGGGCGCTTCTTCTTCTGTTGTTCTTTTCGGTTTTACATCTTTCTGTAAAACAGATGAGTCTTGTGGTTGTCCTTTTTATTCTCATCTGGATATTGTTCAACTTGCAGATCACGAGAGAATACGTGTCCATCGTCAAGAAGAACTTAAAGATCAAGTGGGAGGATGCCGATAAATTCGTGGGAGAGCAGGTCAACATCGATATGACTAAGCTGGTTTTTGATACCCTCCAGAGCCGGAGAAAAAGTTCGGTTTTGTACGCCATGAATCTTTTCGACCTGATCAAGAAAGAAAAATTAAGTCCTGAATTGAAAAAGATCATCTCTCACAAATCTGAAGAAGTTAGAGCCGGTTCGCTGGATTCCCTTCTGGAGTTGGATGGAGAGGCTTTGATTCCAGAAATGGATGATACAGTAGACGAAGAACAGCTTGATACTCAGGTTAAGGAAATCATGTCTCTCGATGTCTACCAAGAATTGGTAAAGGACCACATCGATAAAATTTCCCAAGAAAAGGGTGAAAAAGCCGAGGTCTCCAAGATGGAGGCGGCTAAAGTTTTGGGAATGATGGAACCGAGTTCAGCCATCATCAATAATCTGTCCGCCCTCCTTCGGGATGAATCTCCAGAGGTTCTCAGGTACGCTCTTGAGAGTGCAGGAAATCTCAAAGAGAGAGCTTTTGTTCCTCTAATTGTTCCCCATCTTTGCAGACCCTCGACCACAAGAATCGCCAGTCAAGCCCTCGTGGAGTTCGGCACGAAAATTGTCGGAACGCTGAAAGATTATCTAGGGGATGAGGAAGAGAATCCCGAGGTGCGGAAGGCCATCCCGGATATCCTGGCGCGGATCGGATCCCAAAAAGCGGCCTTTTTTCTAACCCTTGCGCTGAGAAGGAAAAACAAGGATGTGGAGCCTGAAATCATAGAAGCCTTGTACAAGATGAAATCCAGAAGCCCCGACCTTCAGTTCCAAAAGCCCATCATCCTGACTGAAGTCGTTCGGTTGATAAGGCGAAGCTACTTGATTCTCCTCGAGATCGACGCCACGAAGGCGGATGAGAAGAAGGCCTATCTGGGGGCTGAGCTGGAGAAAAACCTGGCTCGTGTCCTCAAGCACGTTTTCGAATTACTGACGCTGGTCTATCCCCATGAAGATGTCATGAAAGCTTATCAGAACATTACCGTCGGGACAAGAAAGGCCATCGATTATTCGATCGAACTTCTGGATAATGTGCTGAAGAGAGAAATCATGGAATACATCTTGCCTTTAATCGATGATCTCGCCTTCGAGGATCGAATCAAAAAGTGTAAAAAAATGCTCAAGACTTTGGATAAAGCAGCTGACTCTTGAATTGTATCTCTTCTTAGGGTTATAATGACAGCAGTAGATCGAAGATGCCGGAACTGTTCATCTATCCAAAAAAAGGAGATGTCAGCCGGTTTTCTCTAGAAGAAAAGAAGATCTCTCTCGGCCGCTCATCCGATAACGATATCTACATCCCCGATCCTTTCTGTTCAGGACAACACGCCTTCATCTATCCTTCTGGAGAGGGCTACGTGGTTCGGGATAACTCCAGCAAAAACGGGACCTTCCTCAACGGCAAAGCCGTCCAGGCGGAAACCAAGCTGAATAGAGGAGATGAAATCCTCATCGGGTCAACAAGAATTTTCTTCGACAAGGAAGTCTCCACCAACGTGGAGGTCATGGATTCGCCTTCGTCCTCGGCTAATGTTAACTCTATTGTCCATCTTAAAGAAATCCTCGAAAAACCCGATATCGACACTACCATCAAGGCGGCAACCACCACAGCCAAGCCTTTTGAGATAGACAAGATTAAGGCGGACCACAAGGCTTACTCTGTGCTGAGTAAAGTCAGTCAGGCCCTGATTCTCCACAAACCTTTGAGTGAGCTTTTAGAGATTATCATGGATCTCATCAGCGAAAATCTTCCGATGGACAGGGGAATCATGATGCTCAAGGAAGGTAACCCTCCTCAACTGATTCCCAAGGTTGTCCGCGTTAACAACAAACGTCTGGAAAGCCAGAAAATTCAAGTCAGCCAGAGTATTGTTAACATGGCTATGGAAGAGCATTCCTCGATTCTCACCTCGGATGCTCAGGCGGATACGCGGTTCAAAGCCATGGAAAGCATCATCAGATCCAACATTCACTCCGCGATGTGTATTCCCCTCTGGAACAACAAGGAAATCATAGGAATCATCTATTCGGACAGGATATTAAACCTCGAGAAGTTTACAGATGAGGATTTGAGGTTAATGACTCTGCTCGCCAACCTAGCCGCGGTCAAGATCGAGAATGCCAAGCTCATCGAACAAGCCATCGAAAAGGAAAAGATGGAAAAAGAGCTGGCCCTGGCCTCACAAATCCAGAAGGATTTTCTGCCGCGGGAAAACCCGACCTGCGATAATTTTGATATCGCTGGTTCGAACATTCCCTGTTATCAAGTAGGCGGCGACTATTATGATTTCATCGAGATCGATCCCTGCCGTTTGGGCATCGTCATCGCAGATGTCTCCGGAAAGGGAGTGAGCGCGTCGCTGCTCATGGCCTCCCTGAGAGCGGCTCTTCATTCGGAGATCCATCCCCTGTATGTTTTAGAAGAAATGGCCACCAAGCTCAATGATTTTGTCCACCGCAGTTCCGCATCCAACAGTTTCATCACCTTTTTCTTCTGCGAACTGAACAGAGACAGTGGTGATCTGTTATACATCAATGCCGGTCACAATCCCCCTCTCGTCCTGAAGAAGAAGGGAGAGATCCAGCGGTTGGAAAGCTCTGGCCTGTGTCTGGGGATGTTTCCCTCTTCGACCTACAAAATCGATAAAGTGACTCTCGATCCTGGAGATCTCGTCCTGCTTTTCACAGATGGCATCACCGAAAGCCGGAGCAAGAAGAACGAGGAGTTTACAGAGGAAAGGCTGATCGACCTAGTCAAGAAAAATTCAAAGTTGAGTGCCGAGAACCTGATCGATAAAATCCACGAAACCCTTGATTCCTTTACCAAAGGCGCCGACCCGATGGATGATATGACCGTCCTGGCCATAAAAAGAACCAAGTAAGGTTAAAATTTTCTTCCGAGTGGCTGCCAATCCTTTCTTCTCCTTCATCTGTATTCTTCGGGATTGTGGTTAACGTTTTTTCTTTGAGACAATGCGGAATATATTCCAAATGGTGGAAGTATGGAAGATAAAAAAATATTTTTCCTCATTCTTGTGTTGCTGTTTTGTGCGGTTTTTTTCTTGGCTGGGATAAGCGGGCAAAAGGGTATGAAGCCCTCCCCAGGGACACAGGGAATGGTCAGCACGGCCCATCCTTTGGCTACTCAAGCCGGTCTTGACATCTTAGAGAAGGGGGGGAATGCCTTTGATGCGGCCGTGGCGGTCGCGGCTGCGCTGAATGTCGTCGAACCGATGATGTCGGGCATGGGCGGGTACGGAACGATTCTTGTCTATGATGCCGAAAAAAAAGAAGCCCGATTCCTCGATTCGAGCGGAAAAATCCCCAGGTCTGTAAACTCGGATGTTTTCCGGGAGCCAACACCAGACTATCTCGAGAACCGGCGCGGGCCGAAAGCTGTCTCGACACCGGGGAATGTCAATGCCTGGGAAGCCATGTCCAAAACCTACGGACAACTGGACTGGCCGGATCTGTTTCAGACGGCCGTCAAGCTGGCCGAGGAGGGATTTGTTCTTGACGGTCGGACAGCCAGGGCGATAAGCCGCGCCTTCGAAGCATGCCCCCATCATGCAAGAAGCTACTACGGGAAGGAAGGGCAGCCCCTGGAAAAGGGAGACAGGTTGATCCAGAAGGATTTGGGGGCTTCGCTGCGCCTGATTGCTGGAGAGGGAGCCCCGGCTTTTTACCGGGGAAAACTCGGGAAGGCCATCGATGCCGAGATGCATCAGTCAGGCGGATTTCTCTCCCTCGATGATTTAATCCACGATCAGGCCGAGTGGTGGGAGCCCGTTCATGTTCGGTACCGGGATTGTGAGGTGTACACCGCATCTCCCCCGAGTACAGCCTTTCCTTCACTCATCCGGCTGGGCCTGATGAGTCGATTCGATGTGAGGGGGATGGGCCATAATAGCCTTGAGACCCTTCACAGGTTTATCGAAGTGACCAAGCATGCCTTCTGGTGCCGGCTGAGGTATGCAGGAGATCCTGAGGTCAATCCGCCGCCGCTGGACAAGCTTCTCTCCGAGAATTACTGGAAGGATCAGGTGTCGAAGATTGATGCTAAAAGAGCAAAGCCATTCGCTTATCCGGGGCTCAAGAGAGAAAGTACACACACAACCCATTTTGTGGTGGCGGATAGATGGGGGAACATTGTCAGCGCTACTCAGACCTTGGGTAATGCCTTCGGCAGCCGGATCATGCCTGAAGGAACTGGTATCTGGCTCAATAATTCCCTGGCTTACTGCACTTTCGAACCCGAAGGAAACCCGATGGATGCCCACGCGGGAAGAAGGAAGCTTTCAGGGGATTGCCCGACGATCATCTTCCGTGAGGGGAGGCCCTGGG
Organism: uncultured Eubacteriales bacterium; assembly: GCA_964348035.1. Taxonomy (GTDB): domain Bacteria; phylum Acidobacteriota; class Aminicenantia; order Aminicenantales; family Aminicenantaceae; genus CAYFXE01. Next base: position 4,855 of record CAYGBF010000133.1, read on the forward strand.
CTGCACTCGGGACACCGGGTGGACACACCATCGGGCAGACCGTGCCCCAGATGGTGATGAACATTATCGACTTTCGGATGGATATCCAGGAGGCGATTGCCGCCCCTCGAGTGAGCTTTGTCGAGCCCGACACGATCGCCGTGGAAAAGGGGATCGGTTCTGCGGTTAGGAGAGGTCTCGAATCTAGAGGACACAAGATCCACCTCATCAAGGGATCCGGTGGCTTAGGAAACGCTCATGGTTTGATGATCGAGTACGGTAAGGATGGAAAACCGGTCCGCTTCTCCGGAGGCTCGGATCCACGGGGAAATGGGCTGGCAAAGGGTTACTAAGAGGGATGTTTCCTCAAATTGGAGTCAATTTTTCTTGTTTGACTTTTCTTTTTCTTCTCCTATATTAAAGAAATCAAAAAAAAGGAGTTCGGATGAAAAGAGAATTCAAGATAGGCGTTAAATCGGTCTTTATAGTTGGATTGTGTTCATGGATAGCTTTTGCTTCCTTAGCGTTCTCTCAAGATACAGAGATAAGGCCTGTTACGGTCGGGCAGAGAATGCCTGATTTTACCCTCCCTGTTTATCAAGGAGGGGATTTGACCCTCTCCAGCCTCGAGGGAAAGAATGTCCTTTTGGTCTTTCCCCGCGGGTTCGCGCGGGAGGATTATTGGTGTACGATCTGCAACTACAAGTACGCCGAACTGGTTGACCTGGAACGAAAGGAACAGATCCGGAAAAAATACAATACGGAAATCCTGTATGTCCTGCCTTACAACAAAGAGATCATCAAGCAGTGGTTGGAGAGCCATCCTGGCCAGTTGAAAAAGATACAGGATTGGAAAAACCCACCCGAGCCGGACAAACTCGACGAGAAAGGAAAATCCCGGTTGGAACGCGTCCGTAAAGGCTTTCCGAAAAATTTGAGTATAGAAGAGGGCGAGGTGCCGACGCCTTTTCCCATCCTCATCGATGAGGAAAGAAAACTGACCAAGGGCTTGGGAATATTTGCCACGGAATGGAGCGGGGGCAAGGTCGATCAACTCATCCCCAGTGTCTACATCATCGACAGAGAAGGAATCCTACATTTTAAATACATCGGACAAAATACCTGGGACAGACCGAGCTATGATTACCTGATGAAAGTCTTGGAGACGATCAACAACAGGGAATGAACAGAGCATGCTCTGAGCTAAAGGACGACGATGGATCTGAGGGACTCTCCTTTTCTGAGAAGATCGAAAGCCTCGTTGATATCCTCGAGCGGGAACTTGTGGGTGACCACGGGTTCGAGCTGAATCTTGCCCATCCTGGCCATTTCGATAATCTTCGGATAATCTACTGGCCGACAGCCTAAAGAACCCTTGATCTCGATTTCCCGGAACATCAACCTGCCTGCATTGAGTGGCACGCTGTGATGAGTGTAGCCCACTTGACAGTGGAGTCCGCCGGCTTTAACCGCACTCGAGGCCAGCTCTATGGTCTTCGGGTTACCGATGGCTTCGATGGCGATATCAGCCCCACCTCCAGTTAAAGAGCGGATTTCCTTGAGGAGGGCCTTATCCTCCTTATCCTTAGCGTTGATGGTGTGTTGGGCACCAAGCTGTTTGGAGATCTCGAGTTTTTTATCGACAATATCCACAGCAATAACAGATCCGCCGGCAGCCGCGGCCATCTGGACGACGTTGATTCCCACCCCGCCGCAGCCGAAGACGACCACCGAGTCGCCCGGCTGGACTTGAGCTCTGTTTTTGACAGCGTGGTACGGCGTCGAGATGGCATCGGCGATGATGCTCGACTCCTCTAGCGGAAGATCTTCAGGAAGATGCTGGCAGTCTTTGGCCGGAGCTTTGGTGTATTCGGCATACGCCCCATCGATGTGGTTACCAAGCATGAGCATGTTAAAGCAGATGTTTTCCCGGCCGAGGCGGCAGTTGGGGCAGTAGCCGCAGGAAAAAACTGGCGGGATAAGTACCAAGTCACCTTCCTGGAAATTCTTGACTTCCGATCCCGCTTCAGCCACAATACCCGAAGGTTCGTGGCCCAAAATCATCGGTGGCTTCTTGAAGGTGGGGACACCGTGGTCGATGTAGTGTAAGTCTGTGTTACACACGCCGCAGGCCTTGATCTTGACCAAGATTTCGTCTGGGTTTATTTTTGGCGTTTCAACCTCCTCGATTTTCAGGGGTTGTTTTGACTCGTGGAAGACAGCCGCTTTCATGTGTTCCTCCTTTATTTGTTTTTCCAGAGCGGTTTTCTTTTTTCCAAGAAGGCTTTAAGCCCCTCATGGGCGTCTTCAGAGGCCATCAGCTCGTCGAGGTACATCTTCTCGATCTGCTCAAGGCCCTCAGAAAAAGATGTCTGTAGGCCGAGGTTTATGCCTTTTTTCGAGTACTTTAAGCCGACAAGGCTGAGTTCGGTTAGGGGCTGGATGAAGCTTTCCAATTCTTGATCGAAAGTATCAAGGGATGTCGTTTTGTTTACTAGACCGATCCGCTCGGCCTCTGCCGCTTCTATAGTTTTTCCCGTCAGGAGAAGTTCTGAAGCCTTCTTCAGCCCGACCAGTCGAGGCATGATCAGCAGGGCAATCGGGGGGAGAACGGAGAGCTTAATCTCGGGCTGTCCGATCTTCAGGTTGTCGGCCGCGATAATCAGATCACAAAAAAGGGCCACTTCGCAGCCGCCGCCCAAAGTCAAACCTTTCAGGGCTGCAACTGTGACCTGGTCGAGTTTAGAGAGGTTGCGGAAGATGTCATGGAAGACTTCGAGCATTTTTTCCACTTTATCCTCGGCGTGATCAGAGACATCCACTCCAGCACAGAAAGCTTTTTCTTCGGTTCCGGTGATGATCAGGACTTTCACATCTTGATGACCCCGCAGGGTGATAAGGGCATCGTTGATTTCTTCCATCGTGGCGATGTTCAAGATGTTGAGTGGGGGGCGGTTGATAGTCAGGAAAGCCTTGTCGTTTTTGATTTCGAAAAGAATTTGCTCATAATTTTTTTGAGTCATGACATCCCGCTTTCTATAAAGTATCCACCATGTTGGAGGCTGGGAAATCGGATGATAATACATACCACCTGTCCCTTTCCCTGTCAAGGATGGGGTCAGACTTTGAAAACTTGAATTATTTTATTTCAATGAAATCTTTGACCGTACGTAAAATAATTCAAGTTTTCAAAGTCTGACCCCGGCTGTTGACTTGGGGGGGCAATATTGATAAGGTGAGAATCTCGAAAAGGAAGAAATTCCGTTGTTTTCCCGCCTAACGAATCGATCGATGTCATCATCATTGGAGGAGGCGAGATGAGTGAAGAGAAGAAACCTCTGATCAAGAAAATCAAGGCCACAGGATACTATAAAAAACTCATGGCTGATTACTTCTACGAAATGGACCGGGCTGTGAAGGAAGGGTCACCCAAGGTTGCCTGGTGCACGAGCGTGGGCCCGGCCGAGCTCCTGCTGAGCTTGGGTTTCGTCGTTCATTATCCCGAGAATCACGGGGCTCTTCTGGGTGCCACCCGGACTGCTAATGAATACATCCCGGTGGCCAACGCGATCGGCTATTCCCCTGATATCTGCTCCTACCTCACCAGCGATATCGGCTCTTTTATCAAGAAAGATACGCCCCTGATTCGTGCCTACGAAGGTATCGAGGGTGTGCCCAAGCCAGATGTCTTGGTCTACAACACCAACCAGTGCCGCGATGTCCAGGATTGGTTTTCTTGGTATTCCCGCGAGCTGGGCGTTCCGGCCTTGGGTATCTCAACCTACCGTAATATAGGAGAAGTCAGTGACTTTCATCTCCAGAGCATCACGGAGCAGGTAAAAGGCCTGATTCCCCGGTTAGAAGAAATATCCGGTAACACGTTTGACCTGGATAAATTCAAAGAGATCATGATGCTCTCGAAGAAATGCACTGGACTCTGGAAGAAGGTCCTTGAGACCAACACCGCCGTTCCGGCTCCGATGAGCTTTTTCGATGCCACCATCCACATGGGCCCAGCCGTTGTCCTGAGAGGCACCCCCAAGGCCGTGGAGTATTATCAGGGGCTACTCCAGGAGCTCGAGGAACGGGTCGCCCAGAAGGAAGGCGCCGTGGAAGGCGAAAAATACCGCCTCTACTGGGAGGGAATGCCCATCTGGGGGAAGCTGAGAGACCTGGCTGAATTTTTCATCCAGTTTCAGACGGCTGTGATCGCCTCGACCTACTGCAACAGCTGGATCTTCGATTCCTTCGATCCCGATGATCCCTTCATGAGTTTAGCTCGAGCCTACACCGAAATCTTTATCGTCAGGGATGAGAATTATAAAGAAAAATACATCGAAGAAATGGTCCGTAAATACAAGATCGACGGCATCCTCTTCCACGATGCCAAGACGTGCCCGAATAATTCCAACAACCGCTATGGTATGCCGGAGAGGCTGGAGAAGAAACTCAACATTCCCGCTATCACCATAAACGGCGATCTGAACGACTTGCGCTGTTATTCGGAGGAGCAGGCTAAGACCAACATCGAGGCGTTCATCGAGCAGCTGGAAACGAGTCCGTGATCCAGCTTATCTGTTAATAGATAGCCTGAATAATTCAGAATGAAATATTTCGTGGGAATCGATGTCGGCGCCTCCACTACAAAAGCGGTCATCCTGGATGAGCGTTCAAACGTCCTCGGTCATTCGGTCCTGTTTTCTGGGGCAGATTTCGAGCGAGCGGCCGAGCAGGCTTTCGAGGAATCTCAAGAGCGAGCCGATAAGAAGGTTGAGAACAACTGTCTGACCGTAGCCACTGGGTACGGAAGGCGAAACGTTTCCTTTGCCCAGGAATCGAAAACTGAGATCAGCTGTCACGCCAAAGGCAGTTTCTTCCATTATTCTAAGGCACATACTCTTATCGATATCGGTGGACAGGACAGCAAAATCATCAGGGTCGACCACACGGGTAGAAGAACAGGATTCAAGATGAACAGAAAGTGCGCAGCCGGCACGGGCGCTTTCCTGGAGGAGATCGCCAACCGCCTCCGGATCGAGATAGAAAAGCTCAACGGGCTGGCCGAACAATCCGAGAAGGACATCCCGATCGGAAGCTACTGTACCGTCTTCACCGCCACCGAAATCTTGACCAAGATAAGAGAAGGCGTGGAGGTTAAAGATATCATCAAAGGCATTTTCGGCTCTGTGGTCAAACGAGCCATCGAAATGGATCCCTTAGAAGGGGATATCGTCATGACAGGGGGAGTTGTGGCCCACAATCCGTTCCTGGTCAAGATGTTCGAAGACACACTCGGGAAAAAGATTTTTGTGCCCCCGCTTCCTCAAATCACAGGCGCTTTCGGAGCAGCGCTTTTTGCTCTGGGAGACAAAGGAGGTTGACATGCTGGATGCTTTATTTAGACCAAAATCAGTGGCCATCATCGGCGCGTCAAACAATCCGTTGAGCATCGGTCATATTGTCCTTCAAAACCTGCTGGACCACGATTTCAAAGGCCCGATTTATCCGATCAATCCCAAGTCGAAGTATATCAAGAGTTTCAAGGCCTATGCTTCCGTGGCTGAGATCCCGGATGAGATCGACTTGGTCAATATCTCGATCAAGAACACCATCGTTCCTCACGTCCTCGAGGAGTGCGGGAAGAAAGGTGTTAAGTTTGCTATCGTTCACACGGCCGGTTTTAAAGAAGTGGGTGAGGAAGGACTCAATCTGGAGAAGCAGATTGTCGAGATCGCCCACAAATACGGGATGCGTATCTACGGGCCCAACTCCCAAGGTATTCAGAATTCAGACCCAGAAGTTTCGGTCTACGCCAATTTCACCTTTGTGCCGATGTCTCCCGGCAATATCTCGATCGTGGCCCAGAGCGGGGGAGTCGGAGAAACGCTGAAACTCCATCTGTACGATATCGGGATGGGCATCCGGATGTACTCCAGCTTCGGCAACGAGGCTGATGTCAGCATGAACGAAATCATCGATTATTACGGTCAGGATGACGGGACAAAGGTGATCATGGTCCACATCGAGACGCTGAAAGATCCGGCCGGTTTCTTAGAGGTCGCCAGCCGTATCACACCCAAAAAACCCATCCTCGCTTTGAAATCAGGCAAGACATCGGAGGGAGCTGTCGCCGTGGCTTCCCATACCGGGTCTTTGATCGAACAGGACACCCTCACCGACGTCATCTTCCAGAAGAGCGGTGTCCTCCGCTTCCACTCCCAACAGGAGATGGTGGATGCAGCCATCGGCTTCTCCACCCAGCCTGTGCCTACAGGTGATCATGTAGTCATCGTCACCAACACCGGCGGCCCGGCCATCATTTCGGTGGATGAGTGTATAT
>CAYGBF010000134.1:0-3743 GCA_964348035.1 uncultured Eubacteriales bacterium
CGGAAAGGTTGAGGCCGAAGATAACGTGGAGGCGGCGATTGATCTTCCTCGACGTCAGGCCATCAGCTGCAACCACACAGCCACTCATCTCCTCCATGCTTCCCTCAGACAGATCCTCGGAGATCATGTCAAACAAGCGGGCTCGCTTGTTTCGCCTTCCCGACTCCGGTTCGATTTTACTCATTTCTCTGCTCTTAGCGTACCTGAGCTGAATCAGATCGAATCCTTGGTCAACGAAAAAATCAGAGAAGACCTCAAAGTCCAGACCGAGATCACGACCTTCGAGCAGGGGATAAAAGACGGAGCCGTGGCCATTTTTGAAGAGAAATACGGAGAGAAGGTCCGGATGGTGATCGTCGATGATTTCAGTCGAGAACTCTGTGGAGGAGTTCACGTCCATTCTACGGGTCAGATCGGCTTATTCAAGATTGTGTCTGAATCGAGCGTTGCGGCCGGGATGAGACGCATCGAGGCTCTCACCGGCGGTGACGCGTTATCGTATGTCCAAGAGAGTGAAGCTCTTCTTGATGAGGTCCAGTTCTCGTTGAGCACTTCCAGGAAAGATGTGATCCGACAGGTCGAGAGATTGCAGGAATCCCTCAAGGAGAAGGAGAAAGAAATCAAGACCATAAGACAGAGGATGACTTCTCTCAAGTACAGACAGGAAGAGGAGCACGTTGAGAAGGTCAAGGGAATCTCTGTTCTTGTCAAGAAGGTGGAAGGATTGACGAACGCGGAGCTGAGAGAACTGGCCGATTCTCTCAAACAAAAAATGGGATCAGGGATCGTTATCCTCGGCATGGCTGCAGGAGAGAAGGTGCATCTTGTAGCCTCGGTGACCAAAGATTTGACTGGGAGAGTCAGGGCCGATGCTTTTATCAAGTCCATGGCCCCTCTCATCGGCGGCGGGGGCGGAGGGCGTCCTGATTTCGCTCAAGCCGGGGGGACAAAACCCGATAAACTCGACGAAATCTTGACCAAGAGTCCCTCTGAACTCAAGAATCTGATCGATTGAGACTTATAGTGCATAAAAATGGGGGAATATGCTCGCGAATATCACCCTCAAAGGGGATTGATTTCCCCGGCTGGGTTTGTCAACATGGAATGGCTGAGAATAAACCAGCGGAGTGTGAATTTGACTATTCGGGGTTTTAGAAAGAGACTCCCGTTTATCTTAACCTGTCTGTTGATGATCGGGGTTGTTTCGGGAGAAGCCTCAGCCAAAAAGTTTCAGACTGCTTATGACGGTATCATAGATGTCGTCGCCAAAAAGTATGACCTTCCCTCCGATCTCATCCACTCCATCATCCGGACCGAGTCGAACTATAACAGCCACGCCGTCTCCCGGAAGGGAGCCAAGGGGTTAATGCAGTTGATGCCGACTACGGCGCGCATATACGGTGTCAAGGATGTTTTTGATCCGGTACAAAACATAGAAGGTGGAGTGAAATACCTGAATGACTTGGTCAAACTGTACAAGAAAAACACGAAGAGGGTCCTCGCAGCCTACAACGCTGGCCAGGAAGCGGTCAAGAAGTACGGCGGGATTCCTCCTTATCCAGAAACCAAGAATTACATAAAAAAGGTGATGTCCATCTACACCTTATCGACGATTCGGACAAAAACCATCATCTATCAATACTATGACGAGTCCGGACGTTTGGTCCTCACCAACTCCGAGTATCTGTATTCTCTCCATAAGAAGAATAAGAAATAATCCTTAAGGGGTCCCCTTGATTAGGAAGTTGCGGGTGATGATTTCGAACGTGGCCGGGAGTTTTCCGAGCTGTTCGCCGTCCAGCTCGATCAACACATCTTCTTCACCTTCCTCAGGATAGGCTTCGACTTTTTTCCCTCGGATCAAGGAAATTTTCGGATGGGAAAGATGGGTGCCCGTGTAGATTCTCCAGACATTTCTGAAGAACTGGAAGGCCTTCATGCCTTTGACCAAGACGATATCGAACAGGCCGTCATCCAGTTTCGCCTGAGGGGCCACCTTCATTCCTTTTCCGAAGATCTTGCCGTTGGATACAGTTCCCACTAAATAATCCTCTACAGGAAAGTCCTGATCATCGATTCTCAGTTTTACCTTTTTATTTTTATAGGCGATGAACGTTGAGATCAGGCAGCGGAGATAAGAAGAGGCTTTTCGTTTCATCCTGTTTTCATTGACCTTTTTGACGACCTCACCTCCGATGCCGAAATCGGCCACGTTTAGGAAATACCTCTCTTCGTATTGACCGCTGTGGCTCCTAAACCGCACTCGACCGATATCAATCCACGATGCCGGGGTTTGGGTGATGATTTTCATGGCTTTTCTGAGGTTTGAAGGAATTTGAAGACTGCGGGTTAAGTCACAGCCTGTACCGGAGGGAACGATACCCAGACTCGTCTCGGGATTGATGATTTTTTGGTTTTCGTAGAAGCCGTTGGCGATTTCGTTCATCGTGCCGTCGCCGCCGACCCCGATGATGAGTTCAGACCCCTCTTTTATGGCTGACCGGGAGATTTCTGTAGCCTGAAGAGGTTTCTCAGTAAATTCATACTTGAATTCTTTGATGAATGTTTTTAGGGCCTCCTTGATGTCCTTCCACTTTCGTCGGGTGCGGCCCTTGTTGGATTCAGGGTTGACGATCACTTGGGCTTTCTGGAGCATCCGTGACTCCTTGGTCTTTTGGGACACGTTTTTTTCCGAATATTGACATGCCGATGATGCCTCCCAGGGCTCCTAAAAGAGAAAAGATAACGACGGAAATAAGGAGTCCCAGCATGAACATCGAGGCCGATGGCTCGAAGGCGCCTCTTTCGAGAAAATTCTCCCATCCCTGTGGCATATCTTCGGTGTATTCAGCCAATCCTTCCATGAACCTCTGGACGAACTGGGTGTTTATAGGCTGGAAGGGGATGCTGACCACGGCGTCAACAACAGCAGCCACGATTCCCGTGAATATTCCGACGATGGCCCCATCTCCAGCTGTCATGGCAGCAGGAGAATCTTTGGCCAAAAGGTAAGCGGCCAGGACGGCTCCGCCGATGATCCAGAGACAGCAGAGGCAGTTAAGGAAAGGAACAGCCGAGAGAACTCCGGCAACAGCGCCGCCGACTAAGGCAGGCATAAACATTGAGGGTTTTTGATCGGTCATCCTTCCTCCTTCTCTCTCGTTTTTCCTATTCTAGTGTGTTTTTCGGTCCAATTTCAAGAGATATTTTATGGGATTAGACCAGAATGTCCTGATTTAAGGCCTGACCCTGTCTAATGAGTCCGGGTCCGGTGGCGGACGAGATCGACGATACCGGTAATGAAGTAATAGGGAAGGATGGCCCCCCACATGAATCCAAAAACTAAACGCAGCCAGCTGGTGGTGATCCACAGACCGGAAAAATTACCCAAGGTATCAATCCCGATAGGTACTGACAGGATGATAAATAACTTTGTTTTAGGGAGAGTGACGTCTGAGAATCCGTTCACAACGGGGAAAAGAGCCACACCGCCAAAAAAACCAAGGTATATCCCGAGACACCGGGCACACACGGCAAGAGGATAGCCAAAGCATAGAAAAGACCGGGAAGGGATTTGATGACAGACCGGGGAGAAGAGGGCGTAGAAGAGGCTGCCTATCTGGGAAGCTTGACTCTTGAAGTAAGGGGCTAAAAAAATCGTTCCCAACCACAGGAGAATCCCAGCCAGGGTGGAGAAATAGACTATCAAGATCTGATTCTTGGGTTTCATCTGACGGATTTTA
>CAYGBF010000135.1:0-3112 GCA_964348035.1 uncultured Eubacteriales bacterium
GACATCAGCCCCTCATGGGATAGCAGTGGTCAAAAACTCAAACTGAAGGTGTTTCAAACTCAGGACACATCCAAAGGGATACCGGTATACACGATCCCGGTCATTATCGAAGTCATCACTCCTGAAGAGAAAATATCCAAAAAAGTCTGGATAAAAAAGGAAGAACAGACCTTCGAATTCCCCGTCAAGGACGAGCCCCTCATGGTCAGGTTTGATAAAGGCAATTATCTCTTGAAGGAGTGGACGTTCGATAAGGACTTAGATGAACTTCTCTACCAGCTCAAACATGATGATGTGATCGGCAGAAGCTGGGCCGCTTCGGAGCTTACCAAATTTGGGGATGATTCTCGAGCTGTGACTGGTTTGATCGAAAGCGCCCAGGATGATGAATTCTGGGATGTGAGGAGAAGCGCAGTCGAAACACTCGGCAAACTCAAGCTAGATGACCACCTCGAATTGTTCCAGGAAAAATGCGGTGATAAAAACTCGAGGGTCAGAGTGGCTGCCTTAAGGATTCTAGGGAATCATGAAAACCCGGAACTGGTCTCGTTCTTCAAGAAACGATTCGAAGTAGATGACAGCTACCTGGCTCAGGCTGAAGCTCTGAGGGCCGTGGGAAAATGTGGAGACCTTTCGCAACTATCATTCCTGGAAGAAGCATCCAAAATCTCATCTCCACGGAACGTGATAAAGAGAGCTGCCGATTGGGCGATAAAAAAAATCGTAGACACGAGTCTGCCCATGAAATAACCGGATTCTATTTTTCGGAGAATATTCAACCCGTAGCAAGGAGGTAGAACAATGGATCGAGATTATGAGAAAGGCCTGTATTCTCCTGAATTAATGGAAGAAATCAGGGATAAATTTGTCTATGTCGATTGGGACCCTTATTCTGGAAAACGGATCTACTTCGAGGCCGCATCAGGTTCGCTCCGACCAAAATCCGTTATCGAAGCCATGGCCAAAGAGACTTGCCTGCCTGATCAGCAGGGAAGAACAAATCCTGGTTCCAATCATTCAGTTGAGGTGACCGCCCAAGGGATTGAAGACCTGATGATCTTTTTCGGAGCCAAGTCTGGGCAAACCATGCCCGGCTGGAGCAGCAGCCATGTGATATACCGCATCGTCAACGCGGTTCTCTCCTCCATTCCAGGCACAAACGTGGTGACAACTGGACTGGATCACGCCTCAGTCCGGAGTGCCGTAACTCAGTTTGCCGAGAAGTACGGGAAAGAAGAGCGGATCGCCGAACCCGACCGGGAAACAGGTTCTGTCTCGCTGGAGTCAATCCTAGGGCAAATTGATAAGGACACCTGTCTTCTCGCCGTCATCCACACGTCCAACGTCACCGGGGATACATTCGACGTCAAAAAAATCGTCGCCGAGGCCAGGAAGATAAAACCGGATTTATACATCATGGTCGACGGCGTCCAGTACTCGCCCACTGATCTGATCGATGTCGAGGAGATCGGGGCAGATGCCTATGTCATCGCCCCTTACAAAAACTACGGCGTCAAGGGATGTGGATACGCCCACCTTTCAGAGAGATTGGCGAAGCTTCCGCACTGGAAATATATTTATAAGCCTGAAACGAGTTGGGACTTAGGCGGTGTGGAGCATCAATCTTATGCGGCCTGGTCAGCCGTTGTCGACTACCTGTGCTGGCTTGGAGGCCATTTTACTGATTCCTCGGACAAGCGCGCCCTGGTTGTAGCGGCCATGCAGAGCATAAAGGCCCATTCGACAGGCCTTCTCTCAAGGTTGATCAACGGTACAGATAAAATGGCTGGTTTCAAGGATATGGAGCATGTTACCGTCTACGGGATGGGAGAGGATCTTTCAAAACGCGCCTGTCTTGTTGGATTCAACCTGGAAGGGATTGAATCAGCTGAGGGATGCGCTCTTTACAGGGATAAGCAGCTCAGAGTCCATGCCCCGGGCCAAGATCCGTTTTTCGCGGCTATGCTAAAGCAACTTGGCATAAAAAGCTTTATCAGATTATCAGCCTGCCATTACAATACCCCCGAGGAGATAGAGCTGTTTCTCGAGGCCACAGCCAGCTTCGCATAATGTTGTACTAGATAACGGAGGGAATAAATGAAAAGAGTGTTGATGATTTCGGCGGTATTGATTTTTGTCTGTGGAAGTCTGAGTATCCAGACAAACTCAGCGGATTCTGATTCATTCCACAGGGCTGCGGCAAAAAGCCCTGCCCCAGGAACAATTTTCCTGTATCCAGAGCGGATCAAGTTGGAGGAGGGCGGCTTTTTCAACGCCGAACGGGGGATGATGTTCGTCCCCCTCAACCGCTCAAAAAAAGGCAGCGATGTGATCGCTGTCGAGGTGTACCGGTTTAAAAGGTCAGAGAAAGCCAATCCAGAGACACCGCCGATTTTTTATCTGTTCGGTGGACCGGGTTTTGGAGGTCTGGAAAGATCCCTCGAGAGACCTGGCGCCGTAGAGGAGTGGTTTCCTTTTCTGGACGTCTCAGATGTTGTGGTGGTCAGTCAGCGCGGGATAGGACCATCAAAGCCGACGACGATCATCGAGACGACGACAGAGCCTCTGCCTCCGGATCAACCGTACGATAAGGAAAAAGCGGCGGCAGAATACCAGCAGGTCCTGGCTAAAGAAAAGGCGGTCTGGGAAGGACTGGGTCTCGATTTAAGCGGCTTTACCGTCGTCGAAGCGGCGGCAGATGTCGATGATGTCCGTCAAGCGCTGGGGTACGATAAAATCATAATCTGGGGCGGCAGCTTCGGATCCCATTGGGGCATGACTATCATGCGCTCCTATCCACAAATCGTCGAGCGGGCCATACTGCGCGGAATGGAAGGGCCGGACCACACCTATGATCATCCCGGTCATCTGTGGAATGTGTATAAACGGGTGGCCGAAGAGGCGGAAAAAGCGGCTGAGCTTCGGGGCTTAATTCCCGAAGGTGGGTTGATCGAGGCCATAAAGACAGTGATAGACCGGGTCGAAAACAAACCGGTAAGAGTGACGGTGACCGACCCGAAAACCCACAAACCTCAAGAGGTCTTGTTCACCCTACGGGAGGTAAGACGGCTGGCCAGAGGTTACTCGGGTGGTTTGTCCGCCTGGCCAGCCG
>CAYGBF010000136.1:0-1633 GCA_964348035.1 uncultured Eubacteriales bacterium
CAAGGACCTTGCATATGAGCTCATATCTACCAGAATAAATTGATTCCTGATCTGTCTCAGGACCTTTTCCATGAGCCTGGTCTTCTGGCTTCTCGGAATATCCATGCCGGGAAAAAAACGCAATTCTGGGACCTGGTGGCGGTCCATAAAATCAGTGGAGTGCAACAGGAAATTAGGACTCGTGCCGGTCATCTTGAACAGGAGCAGCGCCAAATGAAGATAAGCCGACACAAGAAAGACGGAATAACGACTCAAATAAAGCAGATAGCTCATATGAAAAGGTATTTTGAAAAACGGCATCGTCGTTACCGGGATCTCCAAGAGCGTGTCACCGGAAGCCATCTTCCAACTATAGGGCTTGATCGGCCGCCTCCCTTCTCTGAAACTCGGGAATATTTCTTTGGTTTTCTTCTTCTCTTCTTTGCTGAGCGTGGAAGCCCAGAAGTAATAAGCTTTGATCAGGGGTCCGATGTATGTGGGAAATATGGAACTGTCAAAAAGATAATCGTTTTCCGCAAGAACCTCGAGAAGTTGTGTACTCCAGCTGAATCCCGGACCACGAAAACCCGCGGGCCTTTCATCTGTGACTCGAAATATCTGTTCCTCTGCCTCGAGCACTTCTGCCTTCAATTGGTCTTTGGAATACTGGTGAAACCACTGCTGATGATGAAAGCCGTGATTTCCGACGTTATGGCCTCTTTCTGTCAGCAACTTCAGGACAGCACGGTTCTTTTCCAGGGCGGCATCCTGACCGACGATGAAAAAAGTCATCTTGAGGTCCAACCGGTCAAGGAAGTCTAAGATGTAAGGAATAAGGATGTCAAAATATGAAGGATATTGCTCCCAGCCGGCATCTCCGTGAGTTTTCATATAAGCCCACTGGTTGTCGAGGTCGATTGAAAGTGCGGCGGGTGGTTTGCTATCAGAACTCAATTGGTTCATTATTTTTTTGCCCTTTTGTTAACCTGTAGGTGTCCAATCAGTCAAGCTTTTTTGCAGCTAGGCAAATAAAATTTTTTCTACCGCCCGAATAGAATCAGATCATCGGCGTTTTCTGATCAGCCGGGCCGGATTCCCAGCGACAACACTGTAGGGTTCGACCTCCCTGGTGACAACAGACCCTGCGCCGACAACGGCTCCGTCTCCGACATCATCCATGATAATCGAGTTGACTCCGATCCAGACATCATTACCGATGCGGATTCGCTTCATTTGACCTTGCTGCCGAATGATGGGAATATCAGTCCTTTCAATATGATGATACCTCGATCCGCCCAACAACTGCGTCCCTTCACTGATAAACACATCATTGCCGATATCGCAATGATGGACAGAGACACGAGTGCCGATCAGCACGTTATTTCCGATACTGATCTCGGGATAAAAAAATACGGCTCCAAAGAGGACATAGACATTTTTCCCGCAGTTCCTTAATGTCCGTCGATAAAATTCATAGCGGACAGGCAGGCCGAGGGTGCTCGGTAACAAGCTCAAGCACTCCGAGACCATCTTGAAGCTGTTGTCTGAAAACAGCTTCGATATCCCGATCAAGATAAAAACCAGAGGCAGCGAGAGAATGCCGATGGTTTTCATCAAGATCCTGACGGGTTTAGACTCATCGAACATATGGTAC
>CAYGBF010000137.1:0-26670 GCA_964348035.1 uncultured Eubacteriales bacterium
GATATGGCCTGAAGCCCTTGGGAACCCATCTCGAAAATGGCCAGTTCCGAAACCGGGCCGAACCGGTTCTTCAAAGCCCGAAGCACCCGGTGGGCATGATCCCGTTCCCCCTCGAAATACAGGACAACATCGACCATGTGCTCCAAGGATTTGGGGCCGGCCAATGATCCTTCCTTGGTGATGTGACCGATCAGGAAAGAACTGACTTCATTTTTCTTGGCGAAACGGAAGACCTGGTTGGCCACTTCCCTGACCTGGCTTATCGTGCCCGGGCTGGAGGAGAGTTTCGAGGAAAAGACCGTCTGGATAGAATCCAAGACAAAGATTTGGGGCGATAACTTCTCAGCCTGGGCGACGATCCTCTCCAAGTTGGTCTCGGCTAGAAGGTAGAGCTGCCCGTCTTTGAGACCGAGCCTCTCGCCCCGGATTTTGATCTGCTCCAAGGATTCCTCCCCCGAAACATACAGCACTTTTTCATTTTGACTGGAAAAATCGCGGCTGATCTGGAGAAGAAGAGTGGATTTTCCGATCCCCGGTTCGCCTCCGATTAAAACTAAAGAGCCGAGAACCACTCCACCACCCAGAACGCGGTTCATCTCCTCGATCTTTGTTTTCACCCGCTCCTTCCTCGCCTCTTTAATATCTTGGTACAGAAGGGGTTCGGAAGGGAAGAAGGCGTATTCGGCTTTGGAGTCTTCTTCGACCTCCTCGATCAACGTGTTCCACTCTCCACAGGTCGGGCATCTCCCCAACCACTTCGGGGAGTTGAAGCCGCAGCTCTGACAGATAAAGATCGTTTTGGACGTCATGAAATTCCCAAACCAAAACCGAAAAAGACTTCCCTCTTGGGAGAAAGGGTAAAGTCCTCGATCCCAAGGAGAATGTACAGGTATTTAGAAACCGCATACCGAGTCCACAACCTCATCCTGGGTCGCGGTTTACGGTTAAAATCGAAACTTTCGAAGCTGACCATGAGTTTGTCCTGGAAAGCATAATAGTCCACCGCCGCTCCGAACCAGCTTTCTATGATCCCGGCTCTGGGAGATACGGGCCCCCAGCGAATCCCGCCCTGAGCGGAGTAAGTAAATTTGTCGAGCCACGGGTCACGGATAATCTGGGCTAACAGGTATTCATCCCCGGTCGGCCAAATCCGAAAGGTCAGCATCGATTTTAAAAGCTCGCTCTCCCCGAAATAATCAGCCCTAATACTTGGCCTAAAACGAAGTTTGGAGAGTGGCTGAACCATTCTCCGCACTTCTCCCATGGTCTCTCGGGCGTCCTGGTAGAACTCTGGCTCGTTAACAAGCTTTCCTATGGACCCTTCGCCTTTGTTGATTTTCTCTAAAGATTCGTTCAAAAGTCTGAGGGATTCTTCTGTCTTTTTGATCAACTCCTTTATGCCTTCCAAGTTGATCTTGATATTCTCCCTATTCTCCCCGACCGTGTCCTTCATCAGGGAGATCAGCTCTTCCAAATTCTTAGACACCTCCCCCACATTCTGTTCAAAGTTCTCGATCGCTCTGGAGGTCGTCTGGAGGCTGCGGTTCAGATCATCCTTACTGCCTCCGACGATCTCTTTTAAATCCGAAGTCAACGATAACAGGTTCTCGAGAGTCCCCTTAAAATGTGCACCCGATTCACCGCCGACCATCGTGTTAAGGCTCTCCGCCGTTTGTTGGATCTGGTCTCCGATGGAACTTAACAGCGTTCCCATCTGTTCAAAGCTGACAGAGGGAATCGATTCCATCGTTTCTCCAGGCTGGTAGAAGTCCATCTCCTCGCTGGGGCGTATTTCAATGTATTTCTCTCCGAGGAGCCCCAAAGCGGCCAAGGTCGCCTTCGAGCCCCTGGGGATCTCTACGCCCGTGTTAAGGCTCATTACGATCTGAGCCCGTCCCTTCTCCAAGCGAATATCCTTGACAAAACCGGCCTTGACACCCGCTATCCTGATCACCGCCGATTTTTCCAGGCCGGCCACAGACTCAAAATTGACATACAGAGTATACCCCTCCTTCCGAAATAGCCTGGAGACATCCCCGACAAAAAAGATGAAAAGGGCCAGAACGAGTAAGGTTCCGGCCACGAAAATCCCGATCTTCATCTCCGGTTTCATTGTTCTTTCTATCCTCGCTTTTCCAAAACTCTGAGCGCTATCAACAGCAGGGTTCTATCGGTCCTTCGGCTCGGCCGTGAATGAACTGCTGAACCACTGGATTCGGGGTCGCCCTGATCTCATCAGGCGTTCCGATCTCGATGATTTTCCCCTCGTAGAGCATGGCGATCCTGTCGGCCACCTTGTAAGAACTCACCATATCGTGAGTGATGACGACCGAGGTCACCTTGAGCTCTTTCTTCGTCATGTTGATCAAATCGTTTATCCCGTCGGCTCTGATCGGGTCGATCCCAGTGGAGGGTTCATCGTACAGGACGATCTCGGGCCTGTAGGCGATGGCCCGGGCTAGGCCGACCCTTTTTTTCATCCCTCCGCTCAACTCATAAGGCATCACATTATCCAGATCTCGGAGCCCGACCTTTTCCAGGCTTTCATTGACCCTGGCCTTTATTTCTTTCGAGGAATAATCCGTGTACCTCTCCAGTCCGAAGCTTACGTTTTGGGCCACGGTCAGAGAGTCGAACAGGGCCGATCCCTGGAAGAGCATCCCGAATTTCCTGGTGACCTTGTGGATTTCGTGCTCGTTCAGCCCCGTGACCTCAGCGCCGTCCACATATATTTCTCCTCGATCAGGCTTGAGCAGCCCGATCAGGTGCTTGATCAGCACACTCTTTCCCGAGCCGCTCCGACCGATGACGACCATGGTTTCTCCGTGCTTTATTTCCAGGTTCACTCCTTGGAGCACCCTGTTGGTGCCGAATGTTTTGTGTAAATCGATAATCTGTATCATCAGCCCAAAGATGCCGGGAGTATTTTGCTCAGAAAAAAGTTAACGATCAGGATACTGATGCTTGAGATGACGGCGGCCCGGGTTGTGGCGCGGCCCACGCCTTCCGCACCTCCTTTGGCCGTGAGTCCCTGCCAGCATCCGACCAAAGCGATGATGATGCCAAAAAAAGAAGATTTGATAAGCCCGCTCATGATATCCCACAGTTCCATGTACAGCAGGGTATTCTTGATGTAAATCGTCCGGTTGACTCCCATAGCCACAACGTTGTAGAGATAACCGCCGAGCATGCCGATAAAATCCCCGAAAAGTGTCAGACAGGGAAGCATGATGAAGCAGGCTGCCAGCCTGGGAACGACAAGATAGCGGTTGGGATCGGCTCCCAAAGTGAACAGGGCATCGACCTGTTCGGTGATCCTCATCGTCCCGATTTCTGCTGCCATGGCCGAACCGACTCGTCCCGCCACCATAAGACCGACCAGGATGGGAATAAGCTCCTTGGCTAGCCCGAGAGAGATCACGGCCCCACTATAAGCTTCTGATCCCGGCCCGATATACCTGTGGAAGCCTATATAGGTTTGGAGGCCGAACACCAATCCCCCGAACGCCGCGGTCAGGGAGACGACGGGTAACGAACGGACGCCGACTTCTTCGAGCTGTTGGATAAAGATTTTCTTTTCCCAAGGCCGTCTAAAAATATTCCTGAAACTTTTAAAGGAAAGTAGACTCAGCTCCCCGAGCTGTTGGAAGAACAGGATGAATGGAGAAGGTTTGGCTCTCTGAGACATTTTATGATTCGAAGGACCGGTATTCCATATCTGCAAAACGTGCATACTCACGGATAAAGGCAAGATTGATTCGTCCTGTCGGCCCATTCCTCTGCTTAGCGATGTTAATCTCGGCCATCCCCCGCAAAGCCTCATCATGAGGCCGGTAGAGTTCTGGACGGTAGATGAATATGACCACGTCGGCATCCTGCTCGATGGCCCCTGACTCTCTTAAATCAGAGAGCTGGGGAATCGGCTCCCGTCGGCCCTTCTCAGGAGCCCGGCTGAGCTGAGAAATCCCGACCACAGGAATCTGGAGTTCTTTCGACAGCTCCTTGAGAGATCGTGAGATAAAAGAGATCTCTTGGTTCCTGTTCTCGAACCGTCCTCCTGTGCGCATGAGCTGCATGTAATCGACAAATAACAAGTCAAGATTCTGCTCAAGCTTCAGCCGTCTCGCCTTGGCTTTCATCTCCATAACAGAAAGGGCCGGGGTTTCATCCAGGAAGATTTTGGCGCGAGACAGAGTTTCAGCACTGAGCTTGAGCCTCTCCAACTCCCTCTCTCCGATGAATCCCGTCCTCACCTTCTTGATATCCAGCTGAGCCTCCGCACAGAGGAGCCGGATGACGATCTGCTCCTTGGCCATTTCCAGGGAAAAAAACCCTACAGAGTAGTCGGTTTTTACTCCCACATAATGGGAAATATTCAATCCGAGGGCGGTCTTTCCCATCGAGGGCCTGGCTGCAATCACGATAAACTCTGAATTGTGGAATCCTGAAGTCAACTGATCTAAATCCCGGAATCCTGAGGGGACTCCGATGACCGTTTCTTTGCGATCATGAAGAGTCCGAACCATCTCCAGAGTGGAGTCCGTCAGCTTCCCCACGGAAACAAATCCGGGTTTTATCCGCTGTTCAGCCACTTCGACGATCGCAGCCTGCGCCTCGTTCAAGAGCTCATCGGCGTCCTCTTTCTGCTCGTAACTGGAAGATATGATTTTGGCTGAGGACAGGATCAGTCGTCTCAGAAGGGCCTTTTCTTTAATAATTTGGGCATGATACTCGATATTCAAGCTCTTGGGAACACCGTCCATCAAGGAAGACAGGTAAGTGGCCCCGCCTACATCCTCGAGGAGCCCTGCCTTCTGAAGTTCCTCGCTCAGGCTCAACACGTCGACAGGCAGCCCTTTATCGACCAAGACTATAATTTTATCTATGATCTTCCGGTTGGCATCCCTGTAGAAATCCTCCGGCGTGATTATGGAGAGGACAACATTCAAATTTTTATCATTGACCAGGATTCCCCCCAGAATCGTTTTCTCCGCTTCCAGGCTATGAGGAGGCGTCTTTTTGAGAAACATTAAATCAAGATCCATCGGCTTCCTCTATCTAACTTATGTTTGGTTTATTAGGCTTCTTCCTTGTTCGCAACTTTTTTGTCTTTCTCTCCTCTCTCATTGCTCTCGGTGTCCGACTCTTTTCCCTTCCTCTCAGGAGGTTCTCCTGGTTTGTCTTCCTCTCCCTCCTCCTTCTCTTCTTCTGAGATTATCTCGGCTGTTTCGGCTGTCTCTTTTGTGTCTTTTTTCTTCTCTTTCATCGGCTCGGCAAGGACGGTTTCCGCCGTCTCTCCTTTTTGCTCTTCCTTCTCTACTCCTGTCTCTTGTTTTTCAGCTTTTGCCTTGGCAGTCTCCTCCGGTTTGCCGTCTTCGACAAGGTCTTCTTCCTTTTCTTTAGGCATCACGATGACGGTCTCGGCTGTTTCTGCTTTCTCTTCCTGCTTCTTTTCTGCTTCTGCCGCTTCCTTATCTACCTCTTCCTGTTCTCTATCGGAAGGCTCTTCCTTTTTTACCTCCTTGACCTCTTCATCAGCCTTATCCTTGGTTTCTTCGAGTGGTCTTTCCTTTTCTTCGGTGACGACTTCTATCTTCACTTCGGCCCGTTCATCGTGGAAGACCTTGATGGGAACGGTATAGTTTCCGAGCCGTTTTATCGGCTCGGCCAATAAAACTTTCTTCCTGTCGACATCCATCCCCTGTTCTGAAAGGGCGTCTCTGATATCCGCAGAGCTGACAGAACCAAAAATAACATCCTTCTCCGCCGTCTTCCTGGTAAACGTCAACCTCGTCTCGTTCAGCTTATCGATAAGATCCTGGTAAGTGGCCTTTTCCTGTTCGAATTTTTTCCTCAGCGCCAACTGTTCCATCTCGATCATCTTCATGTTGGAAGGAGTCACTTCAAGGGCTAGTTTTTTCGGTATCAGGAAATTCCTTCCGTATCCTGGAGCGACATCCACAATGTCTCCTCTCCTCCCTAGGCTGTCAATATTCTCCTTCAATATAACTCTCATTTTCGCTCTCCGCGTCGGGCGTCTCAGTCTTCTATGAACGGCAGTAGCGCCAGCAAGCGAGCCCGCTTGATCGCCAGCGACAGCTTCCTTTGATGATAGGAACATGTCCCCGTCAACCGCCGCGGGGCAATCTTTCCTCTATCGGCCACGTATCTTTTGAGGATGTCGACAGTCTTGTAATCGATGTCCCTCATATCCTTCTCGCAAAAACGGCAGACTTTTTTTCGGGGAAGAAAATACCGTCGCGAGGAAGATCTGTCCCTTCTTTTTTCTCTGGCCATCATTATTTCTCCTCTTTCCCTTCCTGTTCGACGACAGGCTCTTTTGTGTCTTTAACCGGTGCCTCTTCTTCCGGGGGGGCTTCTTTTTCGGGAGGAGGCGGTTCTTTCGGAGGGGATTCTTCCTTCGGAGGAGGTTCTTCCGCTTTTACGGGAGCCTGTTTCTTCCTGCCACGGATATTCTCTCGCATCTCCTTTTTGACTGTCAAGTACCTAAGAATTGTATCACTCTGCTTAAAACGTCTCTCGAGTTCATCCGGAATTTCTGATTTTCCCTCATAGTGAAAAAGGACATAGAAGGCTTCCTCGAATTTTTGGATGGGATAGGCTAATCGTCTTTTTCCCCACTCATCTTTGTTGATCAATTTCCCCTTTTTCTCGGCAACCACCTCTTCCATCTGCTGGATAAGTGTTTCTGTTTCTTCCTCGCTGAGGTTGGGGGAAATCAAAAAGACTGTTTCGTAGTGTCGCATTATACCTCCTTATGGATTTAAGCTCCCTCTCCATCAAGAGGGAACAAGGAGCTCTCGAAAAGGGGGATCGCCCCCTTTTTCTAGACAAGCACCTTTATTCAAGGACTGGTTCTTCTGAACGAGGACCCTGTCCTATTTTTCTTTTATTGAAGATATTCATGGCTTTTTCTGTTTCACCGGCAAGGATTAAACCCAATGCCTCCTGGGCTGCCTCCAGGCTCTGCTTAAGGAGCGGTTTTTCTTCCCGACGGAACTGAGAAAGCACAAAATCGACAGCATCTTCTTCAGGATCCAGCGGACCTATCCCGATCCGTATCCTCGGAAATTGTGTCGTCTGGATCTCTTCGATAACGGAGGACATCCCTCTGTGAGTTCCGGCTCCGCCTTCCTTCCGGATTCTTACTTCGCCCAGAGGAATATCCAAGTCATCGTAGACGACCACAAGGCGTTCAGGCTTGATCCCGCGCCCTTGGAGAAGGCCCTGGACAGCCTGCCCGCACTGATTCATGTAGGTCTGCGGAAGCACCAACCACACGCATCTCTTCCCGCTGTCCATCAGGCCTGTTTTGGAGTGGAACGTTCTCTTTTTCAACCTCACCTTCCAATCCTTGGCTACTCGGCGAACAAACATAAATCCCACGTTATGCCTGGTGTTGGCGTATCGCCTGCCTGGATTTCCCAAACCAACCACGGCCCACACCCATTACTCCTTTTTTTTCTCTCCTTCTTCCTCTTCCTCTTCCTCTTTTTCTTTTTCCTCTTCAACTTTTTCCTTCTTTATCACTTCTGGTTCTTCCTCCTCTCCGATGAGCTCCTCTTCCTCTTCTTCCTCAACAACTTCTTCCTCTTCATGAGGAACAGCGATGTGAACGACGACTGTGTCCGGGTCGCTGAGCATCTTCACGCTTTCAGGTATCATGATGTCTTCAATTTTCAGGGATTGGTTGAGATGGAGTTCGCTAATGTCCAAGACAACGTTTTCGGGAATATCTTGGGGAAGGCATTCCACTTCCAACTCACGAGTGATCACATCGACAAATCCGCCTTCGGTTTTCACCCCGATAGCTTCTCCCTGGAAAACGATCGGGATAGACACTTGAACGGCTTTATCCATCGCGATCTGGATGAGGTCGGTATGGAGAATCTCATCTGTTACTGGATCTGCTTGTATTTCTTTTATCATGACATTCTGTGTTCCAGAGTCTATGGTTACTTTAAAGATGGTATTCTCACCGGACTCGGATCTTATTATTTTAAAGATGTCTGTTTTTTCCACGATGAGGGGAACACTTTCAACAGAGGCTCCATACAGAATGACGGGAATTTTCCCTTCTCTTCTCAAACGCCGTGAGGCATTCTTCCCGAAAACGGTTCTTTTTTCAGCTTTGATCATAAAGCTCATCTTCCCGACCTCCTTAGGTGAACAAAGAGCTCACAGATTGCCCGAGGTTGATCCTCCGGATCGCCTCTCCAAAAAGAGAGGCGACAGAAAGGACGAAAATCTTCTGGCAGGCTTTCTTCTCATCTGGGAGAGGAATCGTGTTGGTGACGATACATTTTTCCATCTCTGAATCTTCAATTCTCTCGATCGCCTTTCCGGACAAGACAGGATGGCTGCAGGCGGCAAAGATACGTCTGGCTCCATCCTGCCTCAAGGCTTCGACGCTTTTAATTAGGGTTCCACCTGTATCGACCATGTCATCCAGGATCACCGCATCACGGTCTTTGACGTCTCCTATGACATGGATAACTTTGGCCACGTTGGGAGCTGGCCTCCGTTTGTCGATGATGGCCAAGGTGGCTTCCAGCCTTTTGGCAAACATCCTCGCTCTTCCGACACCTCCGGCATCGGGAGAGATAACAGCCAATTCTTCCAATCCCAAGTTCTGGATATGGTTGGCCAAGACTGGTGCGGCCACTAGGTTGTCCACTGGAATAGAGAAAAAGCCTTGTATTTGGGGAGAATGGAGGTCCATGGTCAAGATCCTATCCGTCCCCGCCGCTTCGAGTAAATCTGCAACAAGGCGGGCCGATATTGGAACTCGCGGCCGATCTTTCCAGTCTTGTCGAGCATAGCAGTAATACGGAATAACCGCCGTGATTCTCTCCGCGGAAGCACGCTTGAAGGCATCGATCATCAGAAAAAGCTCCATCAGATGATAATTGGCATCGTAGGAACCCGTCTGGATAATAAAGATATCCTCGCCCCTCACATTTTCTTCGATATGAAAATGAATTTCGCCGTCGCTAAACCTATCCAACACACATTGACCGAGATCGATCTTCAAGTAGCTAGCAATCTCCTCGGCTAGCTTTCCGTTGGAAGATCCTGCGAATACTTTCATTCTTATCTCCTTTAGCTTCGGCACTCCTGGAAGAGCGTCTCTATCTTGATCTCTTGGCTGGGGTGGGAGGATTCGAACCTCCGAATGGCGGATCCAAAGTCCGCTGCCTTGCCGCTTGGCTACACCCCATTGCTGAGACTTGCCCAATAGCGCTCCCGAGACAAGGTCTCGACGAGGCGCATGTTGTCGTCCTTCCCTCTTTGTTTCCAGACAGCTTCGGCCTTCTGCCTGTCGCTAAAAATACCAAAAACGGCTGAGCCCGACCCGCTGACGAGTGCCAGGTCTGATCCTTGATTCAAGAAGAGGCTCTTTATATCTTGAAGTTGCGGGTATTGATGAAAAACAGTCTCTTCTAAATCGTTCTCGAGTGACGCGAGCTCTCGCCGTTCTAAAAACCTGATAATTTTACTGTCTTTACTGACTGAAGTCAAGGATGGGGAATAGCGCCCATAAACCGTGGCCGTGGAGATGGAAAAGTCAGGCAGAACCAAGAGACAGTTCAGAAGATTCAGGTCTGGAAGGGGAGTGATCTCATCCCCTCTTTCCTCCCCTAGGCAGAGACCTCCTTCTAAGAAATACGGGACATCAGCGCCCAGCATCTTTGCCAGCTCTTTCAACTCTTCTTTCGTCAGGTAGAGGGCCCAGATTGTATTCAAAGCGTAGAGGGTCATGGCCGCATTAGAGCTTCCTCCCCCTAAGCCCATCCCGGCTGGAATCTTCTTCTCGACTCGAATGTTGATTCCTCCTGCTGAGGACTCTCGCTCCTTCAGGAGTGAGGCGGCCTTGAAAATGAGGTTGGTTTCATCCCAGGGAATAGAACTGTCCGTTCCCTCGAGATGAATATCGTTTGACCGGGCTTTTCTGAATTCAAGGATGTCAAACATATCGACAGCCTGGAAGAGGGTGCGGAGGTCGTGATATCCATCATCTCTCCTTCTTATTATCTCCAGTCCAAGGTTTATCTTGGCGAATGATTTAATTCTTACCATCCAGTATGGCCTCGATTTCCTCCCAGGATTTCTGGGAATATTTCTCTAAAAATCGTTGGGAAAAGACACCTGTTTTGAGAGGCTGATTAAAATTTATGGCCAGGATTTTCAATCGACCGTGGTTGAACGGGTGCTCGAAGGTGACTTCGCGAACCACTGTCGTCTTCTGAAAAAATTCTCGGACCTCGAACACGAGCTCGCCTCTTTGTCCAGCCCGAATCCTTCCCCATTCATCTTTTTCGAACACCCAACCTCGCCTCCAAGGTTCCACCTCGCTCTCCTCCCACTGCCCGGTCATGAGACTTAGGAGCTCGTCAAGATTCAGCCTGAATCCGAGGATCCTCTCGACAATCTGTTCTTCATCCCCTTGCCAGTAGACTTTTTTCGAGGGAATAATAAGGAATGCAGTCTGGTCACCGACAAGAATCTGATAAAGAGTCTTCCCCAAAAAATTAGAGACATCGATTCGGCCTCGATGAGGCAGCTGGAAAAGGAAGGAAAATTTTGAGCGGGAAGAATCTTGTCCGCTTTGAATCCTTAAGGAGGCGTACCCCTCGATTCTCTCAATCTGATCGGGAAGAGGGGAGATTCTAACCTGAGGGATGGTACAGCCAACAAGACAGAGCAAAATCGCAGCCCCCCAAAAATAGCGCTTGGGCATTCCTCATCCCCTGTTCAACGCGTTGGCGAAATCACTCTTTCCCGCCCTCTTCCTCTCTTCCCTCCCCTGGTTCTTTGTCCTTATCCTCGACGAGTTTGAATCCGTAATCTTCCGTCTTGACGGAAGGTTTCTTGACTGTGGCGGGCCTGACTTGGGCTTTTTGACTTTCGGATGTTTTCTTGGAGGATGACCCACCAAGATCAAACCCGTAATCGTTGGTCTTGAGATATCTTTTCTTTCTCCTTCTTCTCAGGATGGGGCGAAAAGGAGAACGGATTGTTCTGCCGAAGCAGGACAGGTTGGGATTAAAGATGAGCAGAAGGATGAAGGCGCCGAAAAGGACGAGTATCCCGTAAAGCCCTATATTCATTTCAACCCTCCGAGAGACCGCCCGAAGCTGGCCGCCCGCAAAGAAAAATCCACATCTTCATCGAAAATTCATTATATGACCGTGTTCTTATCGAGTCAATGTCTTCCCTCTCCAAGGGCATCAAAACATCAGGCATCTTGACGAAAAAGAGGATTTTGAATATGAGGAGGGGGCGTTTTTTAGTCCTTTTCTTCCGTCTCTTCCTGGAAATCGGGATATTTCGATTTTACCTTCTCACTCCCGAGGTAGAGACCGAGCAGGAAAGCCGAAGAAGTAATCAGGATGGCGAAAAGAGACTTAACGAAATCTTTCATGGGCCTTCATTTTCAATGAATTCCAAAAAAAAGTCAACAATCGAGCGCTCTTCTTGGGCGCTTTCCAATTTGATTTTTCTACGGTTTCTGTTTATATTTTTCATGTCCCTATCTAAGAGATGAGAAGGCAAAAAATGAAAAAATTATTTCCTTTTCTTTTCCTGTATCTAGTTCTGTCCTCTGTCCTTTTTTCTCAAAATATCCGGGAGGCCGTCTGGGCGGGACGATTCTACAACGAGAATCCCGATGCCCTATCACGGCACATTGATTTCCTGCTCCAGGGGGCCAAAAAGAGCCCGGCCATTCCCGGTCAAATCTTAGCCATCGTCGTCCCTCACGCGGGTTATGTCTACTCGGGAAAAGTGGCGGCCGCTGCTTACCGCCTCATCCTCGGGCAAGACTACGAAACCGTCATCATTATGGGGCCGTCTCACCATTATTCTCTCCGCGGCTGTTCGATTTACCCAAAGGGAGGATATAAAACACCTCTTGGTCTGGCTGCGGTCGATCAGGATCTGGCGGCCGAGATAGCCAAGGCCTCAGGATATGGCTACGTCCCCGAAGCCCATAAAAAAGAGCACTCCGTCGAAGTTCAGATCCCGTTCATCCAAAAAGCGCTTCCGAAGGCGAAAATTGTCCCGATCGTCATGGGCTTTCCGATAAAAGAGACCGCCTCTACCCTAACCAACGCCCTGGCCAAAACTCTTCCCGGACGAAAGGTCCTGCTCGTCTCGTCAACAGACCTCAGCCATTTCTTCCCCAAAAGGAAGGCCAACGAGACCGATGCCCACACAACCTCCCTTGTTAGAGACTTCAAGACCAGCACTCTCATCAGGAAGTGTGATCGGGGAGAAAACATCATGTGCGGCGGAGGCCCTGTGGTTGTTTCCCTCCTGTACGGAAAAAAACAGGGGCGGTCTAAGGTGAAGATTCTTGACTATGCCGACTCCTCGGATTCTGAATACAAGACTCCTGAGGACCGCGTGGTCGGGTACTTCGCTGCCGCTATCTACGAAGAAGCCTCTGTCGAGAAGTTCGACCTGGGTTCGACGGAAAAGAAAGAACTCCTTGTCATCGCTCGTTCGGCCATCGAGGCCTTTGTTTTGGAGAAGAAGGTCTTGGATTACCAACCGCAGAGCACCGTCCTTATGACTCTAAAAGGAGCCTTTGTCACCATCAAGAAGAAAGGACACCTCAGGGGGTGTATCGGGTTTATCCGGCCGGCTTTACCCTTGTACCAAACGGTGATTCAAGCGGCTATCTACGCGGCTTCCCGTGACCAAAGATTCCCCCCTCTTTCCGCCGATGAGCTCCCGCAGGTCGAAATCGAGATCTCTGTTCTCACCCCTTTGGAGAGGATCAGCAATCCGGCTCGTATAAAGGTCGGCCAGCACGGGCTGTTGATTTCAAAGGGAAACCAAAGCGGCCTTCTTCTTCCTCAGGTCCCGGTGGAAAACAACTGGTCCCGGGACACCTTCCTTAAGCAGGCCTGTCTGAAGGCCGGCCTGCCTCAGGATGCCTGGAAAAGCGGCGCCGACCTGTATGTTTTCGAAGCCATCGTCTTCCATTGATCGAGGGGAGACAAATGCCTTATCCATTGCAGCCTTGATTTGTCGCCTCTCTTTGCTATAATTGTTTTTTCCTCTCTACAAGGAATAAAAATGCCTCTTTACGAATACATGTGTCACAGCTGTGGAGTTTCTATCGAGGTCATCCAGAAGGTTGATGAGGCACCCCTTAAAAAGTGTCTCAAATGTGGCGGAATTCTGAAGAAGACGATCTCTGCCCCGGCTCTCCAATTCAAGGGTAACGGTTGGTACGTGACCGATTACGCCAACAGGGAACCGACGGACAAGGAAAAGTCGGAAGACAAGGAACAAAAACCAGCCCAGGCCGACTCAAAAAAGAAAAAAAAAGACACGTCCGCATCCAAAGACTAATTGCTTTCGATTTCAGGAGCACATGGACTCGATCACCCTCCCTTCACCACCCCGAATATTCGCCCCCGAGTCATCTGTGCTTCAAGCTTTTTTGGAAGAATGGCCATTTTGACAACCTCATCATAAGGGAATACAATTGTTCCGATGAAAATTGTCGTCCATGTCCCAAACTGGATTGGTGATTCTATCCTTGCTTTTCCTTTTCTGGAAAGCTTAAGCCTGAATTTTCCCGAGGATGAGGTGTGGGTTGCCGCCAGGGACTGGGTCAAAGACCTCTTCGTTGCCTGCGACTTCGTGGAGGGAACGATTTCTCTCTCCTCTCCAGAGCATCTCAAAGGCCTTCGTCATTCTGTCCAGGCGCTGAAGGCCTCTCGTTTCGATCTGGGGATCCTCGTTCCCAACTCTTTCTCATCGGCGCTTCTGTTTTATCTCGCTAAAATTTCAGAGCGGTGGGGATACAAGAGAGACGGCCGCAGCATTTTCCTCACCCGAAGCATAGCTGTGCCTAAAAATACCCTTCACCAAGCCCAGTATTATCTTGAACTCCTGACTGGATTAGGGCTCAAAGCCGACGTCAATGAACTCAACTTTCCCCTGAGAGAGGACGAGAAGAAAATGGCCTTGGGGTACTTGCGGACTCAAAACGTGGATTTAGCCAAGCCCCTAGTCATCCTCCATCCGGGTGCTGCCTACGGTCCAGCAAAAAGATGGCCGGCTCAAAATTATGCCCGACTGGCTGATCTGCTCCAAGAAAAATCGAAGGCGACCATCCTGATCATCGGCTCCTTGGCTGAGGCCAAAACGGCAGAAGACCTTTCTTCGGCGATGACCGGGGAGGCGGTCAACCTGACCGGTCAAACGAGCCTCCGTTTGTTAGCAGGATTGATCAGCCTGGCTTCTCTGTTTATTTCGAATGATTCGGGCCCGATGCATCTGGCCAATGCTCTCCGAATCCCGGTAGTGGCTCTTTTTGGCCCATCCGACCCCCACCGAACACGCCCGTTCCAACCACCGTCTACAGTCATAAAGAAGAATGTCCCGTGTTGGCCTTGTCGTTATCGCGTCTGCCCGTTTGACCACAGATGCATGATGAACATAGCGCCCGAGGAGGTTTACACAGCCGGAGTAAAATATTTAGGATGAAAAAACGAGCGGTCTTCCTGGACAGAGATGGGACCATAAACCGGGACGTCGGATATCCTAACTCGTACGACCAGATAGAAATCTTTCCTTTCAGCTTCGAAGCGGTGCGTAAGATCAACGAATCCGGATTATTGGCGGTCATCGTCACCAATCAATCCGGCATCGGCCGGGGCCTCATCGACGAGAAAAACCTAAAGGATATTCATAAAAAAATGGCGGCAGCCTTTGCTGAGCACAACGCCCATTTTGACGGCATCTACTACTGTCCTCATTATCTCTCTTCTTCGATACCCGGATACAGAAAAGATTGTCGCTGCCGTAAGCCATTCTCGGGGATGGCTTTCCAGGCCGCCGCAGACCTTGATATCGATACAGAACAATCATACATGATCGGAGACAAGGTTGAGGACATCGAGTTCGGGTTGAACATTAAAGCTCGACCCATCCTCCTGCTTACGGGTTTCGGTCGGAAATCCCTCATCAAGCTCAAGAACAACAACATAAAACCGGCCCATGTTGCCTCGAACCTGCTGGGAGCCGTCGATTGGATCCTGAAAAACGAAAACATTGCCGCTAAGGACAGATGATGCAGAAGGTTTTTTGGGATCGCAAAGATGATACGTCTTGACGACATTTTAGATAAGGTTTCTTCTTCCTACAGCGAGAAAGCTATAACCCTGCTCAAAAAGGCCTATGTTTTTTCTGCCCAGGCTCATAAAGGCCAAATCCGCCGTTCCGGAGAACCCTACCTCAGCCATCCTCTAGAGGTCACAAACATGCTGGCTGATATGAAATTGGATGCCACCACCTTGGTCGCTGGCCTTCTTCATGATGTCCTCGAAGATACGGATGTCACAGCCGCGGATATAGAACGCGCCTTTGGCAAGGAAGTCGCTCATCTGGTTGAAGGCGTGACCAAGATCAGCCGGGTGCAGGAGTCCTCCCCAGAGACCCGGCAAGCAGAAAGCATCCGCAAGGTGATCTTGGCTATGACCGATGATTTGAGGGTAATCTTTATCAAGCTCGCCGACCGGATTCACAACTTGAAAACCCTCAAGTTTCTTCCCGAGAAAAAACAAAGGCAAATCGCTGAGGAGACCCTTGAGATCTATGCCCCGATCGCCAACAGGCTAGGCATGGGCCGCATAAAGGCCGAGCTGGAAGACTTCTCCTTCAGGTACGTAGAATCAGAACAGTTTTTCAAAATCTCGGCCATGGTCGAGCCGCAAAAAAAGAAGGCGGAGCGAGAGCTCAGGAAAATTAAAAAAGCCCTAGAAGCTCTTCTTAAAGATAATCGGATCCCGGTGGAGATGTATTATCGCATCAAACGACCCTACAGCATCTACAACAAAATGAACCGCCAGCACGTCGAATTCGAGCAGGTCTACGATTTTATGGCCCTGAGGCTCATCACGAACTCCGTAAAAAACTGTTATGCCGTGCTCGGCATTATTCACCAGAACTGGCCCCACCTTCCTCACCGCTTCCGCGATTTTATCGCCATGCCTAAGCCTAATCTCTACCAGGCGCTTCACACAACCATCATCACCGCGAAGAAACAAACCATAGAGATCCAAATCCGAACTCACGACATGCACAATCTGGCCGTGGATGGCATCGCTGCCCATTGGAAATACAAAGAGCGAGACGCCCGGTCCATCATGAGAGAAGACACGAGGCTTCTCTGGTTACGAGAGATGGCCGATATGTACAAGGAACAAAAAAGCCCCCGCGAGTTTTTGAAAGCCTTGAAGACCGACCTTATCCCCGAAGAAGTGTACGTCTTCACGCCCAGAGGGAAAGTGATTGCTCTGCCTTTGGGTTCCTCTGTTCTAGATTTTGCCTTTAACATCCATTCCGAGATCGGGTTTCATGCCTTCGGGGCTAAAATAAACGGCAAACGTGCCCCCCTAAAAACCATCCTACGTACCGGGGACATCGTCGAAATCTTAACTTCCCCGGATAAAAAGCCAAAAAGGGAGTGGCTCAACATTGTTTTCACGTCCCGGGCGCGCCATCTTATCAAGCGTTGGCTCAAACGCCAGGATAAGATAAAAAGCGTCGCTCTCGGCAAGAGATTATGGGAAAAAGAACTGGAAAAACACGCCTACGCTCCTGAAGATTATTCTGAAGACGACATCATCAGCAGGCTTTCTCGAATAACAACCTTCCGCGTCAAAAAAATTGAAGATTTCTATTCCCTCATCGGTTTTGGCAAGCTCGTCCTCAACAAAAAGCTGATGGAAACGATTTTCCCTCCTCAGGAATTCGAACAGAAAAAGGAAACGCTTCTCAGGAAGGTCGTGACCAAGGTCACCAAAAAGCCCAAGCCTGAAATTCAAATTAAAGAGACTGAGGGGGCAACACTCTCCCTGGCTAAATGCTGTGCGCCGATCAAAGGAGAACCGATTATCGGCTACATCACAGCAGGCAAAGGCATCACGATCCATTCTCTGCGATGCCCGCTGGTCACCAAAGAAATTCTGGACAGCCAGAGGATGGTCGATATCTACTGGGACGAATCTTTGGAAGGGCCCTTCAGGGGGAATCTGTTGATAAAAAGCGAAGACTCGCCAGGTGTTTTGGCTAAGCTCACCTCGGTCATTGCTCAATCTGGCGGGAATATCTCCAAAGCCGACGTCACCACCTCTGCTGACAAGAAAGCTCGGATCAAACTTTCTCTCTCGATTCGGGATATAGACCATTTAGAGTCTATAATGAAAAAGATCTCGGGGATAAAAGAAGTCTCCTCTGTCGTTAGGCCTTGAGCAGTCAGGGCCTGACTGCTAAGGCCTTACTCGAGGACTGGTTAATCGGCTTTGACAACCTTCCCGGAACGAAGGCATCTCGTACAGACCCAAAGGTGCCGCACGCCCGTTGCCGTTTTGGCTTTAACCCTTTGGAGGTTCGGCCTCCACTTCTTCTTAGAAGCCTTGTGGGAATGACTCAGGGTTTGGCCGAAGAAAGGACCCTTCCCACATATTTCACATGTTCTTCCCATTGTGTTCTCTCCACAAGGAGCCTTTTTATAACATATTTTTCAGAAATTTCCAAATCTTTACCCCCAACTGTAAGCATTCTTAATTCCGTGATACGAGAACAAATGGAGTATGGATAGGCGTAATGAAGGCGAGGCTCTATCCGTTACCCGCTTTCGCGAGCACAGGCTTCGCCGCATAGTGGCGGGTGGGGGGGTCTTCGGCGTAAACGGATTGGGCCTCGCTTTAAGGGGCTCATCCAACAACACCCTAATCACGTTTTTGGGAATTCTTCCACCCCCAACTTACACTGTATGAGATTCTCATCAAGCAGACACCTGTGATCTTTGGAGAAAAACCAGGGTTTTCCCTTTTTCTTCCTTGTCCGAACGTGCTGATTGGCATGAAAATTGCTTCAAGCTTTCTTGACGAGGTCTGGAAAAAAAAGTAGTCTATCTAGTTGTGTTTCCATGAAGAGACGTTCCGTTTTAATTCTTTTTGTTTCCGCGTTGATCCTCGTCTTATTCCAAGGATGCAGCCGGCCGTTTATCGAAAACCAGCTTTATTTTGGCGCCGAGGCTGCTCGCAAAGACCTTTGGGACGAGGCCATTTTTCGCTGGAGGAAAGTCCTTATCTCCGATCCTCAGTCGGCAGCTGCTCACAACAACCTAGCCGTGGCCTATGAAAAAAAGGGCCTTTGGGATGAAGCACGGGAAGAATACGAGGTTGCGTTGACTCTGAGCCCTGATAATAAATACATCAAATCGAATTTCCAGAATTTTCAAGACTATCACAACCTCACGAAGAAAGACAAAAAAAATGATAAAAACTAAATTCATGCTGGTTGTATGGGCGGCTATTCTCTTACAGTTCCTTTCTTGCTCATCGGCTCATCACTGGAAACTGAGGTTGGGAATTCCTGGAGATGCTATCCTCGATCTAGACCAATACGAGGAAATCATCATCACCAATTTCTTCATCCAAAAAGAAACCGAGGATATCGACCTGAGCCAAGAAATCGTTGAGTACTTGAATGTCGAAATCGGGCAGGAGTTCGAGGGCAAGATCACTGTTAAGAATCTTTCTATCGAGGATGAAAGTATTTTTACAACAGCTGCCTTCTGGCAAGAAAAGGCCACGAATCCCGAAAAAACGCTGTTCCTCACCGGAAGCGCGCAATACACAGAAGAAATCCGCAAAGCCATCTTAGATACAAGAAGGAGAAAGTATGAGGATCCTTTCGAGAGTGAAAGGACGCTGACCGAGCGCAGATTCTACACGCTCAATCTCGACCTCTACCTCATCCATGCCCAAACAGGAAAACCCCTGTACACCAAGGAGTTTAAAGAAATACAAGGCTATAAAAACCCTAACCAAACAGCCTATTTTGCCTTTTTTGACCTCGTCCAAAAAGTCAAGGACAAGCTTTTCCGCAGTGTCCTTGGGGGAGAAAGGATCCAAGAACGCGACATCATCTCAAAAGAAACGAGGAGTCAACATGCATCGCCTATTGAAATACATCCTTCCTCTTTTGCTCTGTCTGTTCTGGGTTCAGGACAGCTATGGCCAGTTTATCCTGTTCCCGTATTACGGGAAAAACAAAGTCTTGTACGAAAAATTCGACTGGAGTCACTACCAGACAGAGCATTTTGACATCTATTACTATGTCGGAGACCTCCGTGTCTTGAAGAATCTTGCCGATATGGCCGAAAGTGCCTATCAAAAAGTCAGCGGAAACATCAAGCATCAGCTCTCGGCCACCGTTCCTCTCATCTATTACAGAACCTTCACGGATTTTGAACAAACCAATCTCTTCCAGGTGCCGGAAGGTGTTCTTGGCGCGGCTGAGCCTGTCCTCTACCGGATCATCATCCAAGGAGACTTAGCAATGGATGAGATTCAAGACCTGCTCGAACATGAATTGACACATATATTTGAGTATGACCTTCTCTGGGGACAGCCCGGTGGGGCCCTGTATTCGCTCAACCAACCTCCTGGCTGGATCTTAGAAGGGTTTGCCGAGTACAACACGGAGACCTGGTCCTACTGGTCATCCCTCATCGTCAGGGATGCCGTGCTCAACGACCGGATTCCCGAGATGACGGACTCAGGACACCTCTTCTCCCGATATCCTCTTCCTCGGGCGCCTGAATATGATTTCGGCCATGC
Organism: uncultured Eubacteriales bacterium; assembly: GCA_964348035.1. GTDB lineage: Bacteria > Acidobacteriota > Aminicenantia > Aminicenantales > Aminicenantaceae > CAYFXE01. The sequence continues at coordinate 19,677 of CAYGBF010000137.1, forward strand.
CATTTTTGATTTCATCGAACATCGGTACGGGAAAAACGGAATCCGAGAGTTTTGGAGGTCTCTAAAAAGCTACCCCAGGATAGGGAGGAAAAACCCGATTCAACGGGCATTCAAACAGGATCCGAAACAATTCAACCACGAATTCAAAAAATTCCTCCGCCAGAAACACAAGGGTTTTCTCCTGCGGGAAAACCCAGAAGATTACAGCCTGCCGATAGGACCCGAGTTTCCTCTGAACCCCTATTACTTCTCCCTCTCCCACGCCCTCTCTCCATCGGGCGATATCGTGGCCACTCTGACAGCTAACATAAAAGACAGCGATATTGATATCGTCCTCACCTCCACAAGAGACGGCTCGGTCATCAAAAACATCACCAAAGGGCATACCCTCAAGTATGAACACATCAAGTATGAAATCGACTCCTCTAAGGGAAGCGATATCGCCTGGTCCTCTGACGGTGATAAAATTGCCTTTTTTGCCCGAGCTGGTCAGAAGCATTCCCTTTTCATCATCAGTGCTTTGACAGGAAAGACTCTGCGATCGATCAAGATTCCCCATGATCAACCCGCCTCTCCCTGCTTCTTTCCATCAGGAGGCGAGTTGCTTTTTACAGCCTTCCGAGAAGGGTTCCATGATATTTTTAAGATCAACCTCCAGGATGGAAAAATTCTCAACCTTACCCAAGACGAACTTTTCGAAAAGGCCCCGATGATTTCGCCTGATGGAAGATCTGTCGCCTACACTATCCGCCTTGATGCCTATGACAAAATTTTTCTCTCTCCGCTGGATAATTTTCAAAAAAAGACCCAACTGACTTTTGGCCGGGGAAACACGATCACGCCCTATTTTTCAGGCGATGGGAAGGAGCTCTTTTTCTCTGGAGACATCAAAGAGGCGTTCAATGTCTATTCTCTAAATCTTGAGACTGGAGAGCTCAAGCGTTACACGGATGTCCGGACAGGCAATTTTTTTCCGATGCCTTTACCGAATGACTCCAAGACCATCATCTTTTCTTCGTTCAACAAAGGAGCTTTCCAAATTTTTAAGAGTTCTCTCGAAGGGGAGATTGAGAAAAAGGTCAGCTTCGCAGAAATAGAGGTGGAAGAGCAGTTCGAAAAGTTCGAGCCCATCGTTTCCCTTGAAATAAAAAAAGATGAAATCAAGCCCTACCGAGGCATTGGAAAACTTTACCTTGCTTCCCGCCCTCCTGTAGACACTATCGTCTCCACTGACGGCTCTATCTACGGGGGCTCTGCCGTCGTCTTTACCGACCTGCTCGCCGATCACACCTTCTATTTTATGGCTTATCAGGTAAGAGCGTTCCGTTCTTATTATCTTGCCTACCTCAACCAAAAAAGACGTCTCCAGTACATGGCCAACGCATTCCAGTACACCCAGTTCTATTACACCCCTTATGGCTACATAGATCCGCTGCTGTATTCTCGCCTGAGTTACAGAGATGCCATCGCGACGCGAAAGATTTCTGGGGCCACCCTGAGCGCTCTCTACCCCTTTAGTCGGTACTATCGTCTCGAAACGAGCCTTGGTTTCCTACGCTACAGCGAAGAGTTTTATGATCCTCTTTTCACGGAAAATCTACACAGGCAGGGCACAACCTATACAGGATTCTTAAACGGAAACATCCTGTCTTTCTCACTCTCGCTTATCGGAGAGACAACCCGTTTCAAGTATCCTTACGGCCCTGCGGGAGGCAATACCTTTAAGGTCTCGCTGAGTCAGGCGCTTCCTTTAGGAGGGAGTTTCCTCCAGAACACAACGGCCTCGATCGATCTTAGACAGTACATCAACATCGGGGCTGATTTCATCTTCGCCGCTCGCTTCGAGGGTTTTGCCAGTCGAGGAAAAAATCCGTTTATCTTCTATTTCGGCGGTAACAATCAGGTTCGTTCTCTTCCTTTTTACAGCATGATTGCCAACGAGGCCTGGTTTTTCAACTTAGAGTTCAGGCATCCTTTGGTAAATCAAGCCCTGACCATAATCGGACAGATTGGTCCTGTTCGTGGTGTTTTCTTTTTTGATGTGGCTCGAGCCAAAGTTAAGGGATTCCCGGCTAAAATCTATTATTGGGACGATGGCCTCCGGGTAGCAGATGCTATCGGCTCTTACGGCTGGGGCTTCGAATTCTTTTTCCTGGGTCTCCCGATGCACATTGAGTTCGTCAAGAGGCTCGAATTTTCTGATTTTTCCCGTCCTTATGACTTCAGCGAAGTCGGCAGTTGGGAGACGAAATTCTGGATTGGCTTCGACTTTTAAACTTTTTTAAACAAAATTCTTGAAATCCCCTTTTTTGCGTGATACTATACCCAAGCCTTCTCTGCCAGGCAAAATAAAGGAAAGTTTTCCACAGGCGTGGAAATATCTGTGGAAATCTTATTCATCCCAATGGAACCTCAAGATAAATCAAACGTTTGGATCCAAATTCTCCGGTTAGTCCAGGAAAATCTCGACAAAAATAGTTACGAAACATGGTTTGAGCCGACCTCTTTCATCGGCCAGGAATCCGATTATCTTTACATTAAAGTCCCCAATTCTTACTTCAAAGACTGGCTCTCTTTCCACTACGCCAGCCTCATCAATCAATGCAGCCAAAAACTCTTCGGCCGGCTGTTCGATATCAAATATATTTATGAGGAAAAGCCTTCCTCGTTCATGCGCCAGTCTCCAATCGAGCGCCGGATAAAAGGAGGGGGGCTCTTGAGTCCTAACTTAAACCCTAATTATACTTTCGAAAACTTTGTTGTCGGTTCCTGTAATCAGTTTGCCCATGCCGCAGCTGTCGCCGTAGCCAAGAAGCCCGCGCTTTCCTATAATCCTCTCTACATATACGGCGGCGCAGGGTTGGGTAAGACCCATCTTATGAATGCTATAGGTCATTTTACTCTCAATAACGGCCAGAATCTCAAGATTCTGTACATCACGACGGAAAAATTTATGAACGATCTGATTAATCACCTTCAGCACGGCAAGATTCTTGATTTTCGCCATAAGTACCGTAGCGTCGATGTCCTCCTCATGGACGATATCCATTATTTGTCTGGTCGAGAGCGGACAAAAGAAGAATTTTTCCACACCTTTAATCATCTCTACGACAGTCAAAAACAAATAGTCATTTCCAGTGATTGTCCTCCTAAAGAAATTCCTCATCTTGAGGAAAGATTCAGTTCTCGGTTTGAGTGGGGCCTGATTGCCGACCTTAAACCTCCTGATATTGAGACAAGAATTGCTATCCTAAGGAAGAAATCTGAATTGGAAGGTGTTGATCTACCCGAAACAGTAGCCCTCTACATTGCCGAGAAGGTTCATTCGAATATACGAGAACTGGAAGGTTACCTCCGCAGGGTCATCGCCTTTTCTTCTCTCAAAGGCGAGTCGATCGATCTTGATCTTGGAAAGGAAGCCTTGAAAGACCTCCTGGATTCTTCATCAAAATTGATCAGCGTGGATAAAATTCAGAAGATGGTCTGTCATCATTTTAAGATCAAACTTTCCCAGATCAAATCCAAGAATAACTCCCCCAAGGTGGCCTTCCCTCGACAAATCGCCATGTACCTCACCAAAGAACTTACCCCAACTTCCCTTCCTGAAATCGGTCGAAAATTCGGTGGAAAACACCATACAACAGTCATCCACAGTATCCGAAAAATAGAAAAGATGAGGAGTGAAAACCCTGAATTCAACAGAGAATTAAACAGTTTAATCAGCTCTATACGTTAAAGAATCAATCGTTTATAAGAAATTATAACTTTATCTATGTATTTATTATTTTTATTATTTATCTTTTAATCTGTATTATATTAAAATAATAATAATTTTTATGAGGAAGGTGGAAAATGAATTTTTCTATCGATAAAAAGGATATCATTGGAGAATTGCAATTACTTCAAGGGATAGTGGAAAAGAGAAATACTATGCCTATCCTAGCCAATGTACTAATTGAAGTATCTGATAAAGAAGTTAACCTGACAGGGACAGATCTAGAGGTAGGACTCAAGACTCATTTTCTGGCCAAAATCGAAGAAAAAGGATCGATCACCGTTTCCGGGAAGAAAATCTTTGAAATCGTGAAATCTCTTGAAGAAGATCAAAAGATTGTTTTCAAGGAAGCGGGAGATCTTTTGATGGAGATTGTCTCGGGAAACAGTCAGTTCAAAGTCCTCTGTTTGCCCAAGGAGGACTTTCCACAAGTCCTTTCGGCGAAATTCGAGAAAAACCTTTCCCTTCCTCTGAGCTTAGTCCAGGAAATGATAGATAGAGTCTATTACGCCATTGCCCAAGAACAGAGATATTATCTGAACGGGGCCTTGATGATTCTCAAAGATAATTCTTTGGAATTTGTCAGCACAGATGGACACAGGTTGGCCTACACAGCAAAGACATTAGAGGACATTCAAGTTAAACAGGAGATCAGGGGAATTGTTTCAAAAAAAACATTGAGTGAACTAAAAAAATTTGAGGATGAGACAGTCGAGTTTGACCTTGATGAGAATAATCTCTTTTTTAAAGTCGCAAACCGAACTCTCATATCGAGGATTATAGAGGGGAAATTTCCGAACTATGAAGCGGTCATTCCTAAGGATAATACGAATATTCTATCGCTTCAACGAGATGAGATTACAGATGCCATAAGGAGAGTTGCGCTTTTGTCGACAGAAAGATCCAAGGGAGTTAAGTTCACGATCGAAAAGAATCAGCTGCGGCTTTTTTCATCCAATCCAGAGATAGGAGAAGCCCGAGATAAAGTTGATGTAGAGTACGATGGAGATGAGTTAGAGATAGGATTTAATTCTCAGTACCTCCTTGATTTTCTAACCACGGTCAAGGAAGAAAGAATTCGCCTCGAGCTTAAAGATGAAAACAGCGCCGCTTTGATGAGGCCAGATTCAGAAGAAGACATCAAATATTTTTATGTTCTCATGCCGATGAAGATTTAACCTGGATTATTCACGAGTCGAGTTTGCCGAAGCTGCAAGGCGTCGGCGTATGAAGCTGTAGTTCATCCACCGCGATTGCGCCGCAACGAAGCAGATGCGGTAAAATCGACTCGCCTGACTTGTACCTGCGAAGGCAGGTAAAGGTAAAAAATGCCGATTGATTCTGATAGATACTCCTATGCAAAAAAGGTTATAATTATTTACAGCGATATCAGGATAACCTCCTGATATCGCTGTAATTGCTAAGGAATCGGCATTTTTTATGAATGATCTAGGTTAAAAGAAGCATTTAGCCTCTAAATCCACTGAATATTATCGGATAAGGAGAGACACATGGGCAAAGAATTCACGACCATATCCATTCCCACTTCTTTGTATAAAGAGATCGAAGAAAAGATCAAGGAGTCCGAAATCACCTCTGTCGCCAGCTACGTGACTAAGGTCTTGAGGGAGAGTCTGAGCGAAAAGAAAGGGGAGGAGCAGCCGCTGGACAAGGACGACGAGGAAAAAGTCAAGGAGAGGCTCAAGGCTTTAGGTTACATCGATTGAGATCAGGAAATATCGAACACCGCATCCAGAAATCGAGTCCAGCCGCGGAGCCCTTCGTGTTCAGGAATGCGAGGCTTTGGTATGGATAAGAAATTTCTAGTCATCGGATTGGACTGTGCTCCGGGCGAGATTGTCTTTGACCATCGAGAGGAACTGCCTGTTCTGGGTCAGCTTATCGAGGACGGGATATACGGGAACCTCACCAGTTCTGATCCACCGATCACGATTCCAGCCTGGATGGTGATGTCGACCGGCCTAGATTCGGGGCGACTCGGACTCTACGGATTTAGGCACCGCAAGAACTACTCCTACAAGGACATCTGGATTGCCACGTCCCTGTCGATAAAAGAGAAGGCCGTTTGGGATTACATCGGGGAGAGAGGAGGGCAGAGCTGCTTGGTGAGCATACCCCCGAGTTATCCACCTCGGGCTGTGGCCGGGAATCTCATCAGCTGCTTCATCACCCCCGGGGACGAAAAAGAATACACCTACCCCCCCGAGCTCAGACAGGAAATCGAAGACAGGTTCGGGCCCTACATCTTTGATGCCGAGTTTCGCACCGATGACAAGGACGTCATCCTCGAGCAGATTTACAAGATGACGAACCAAAGATTTGATATTTTGAATTATCTCATCCGGGAGAAGAGGTGGGATTTGTTCATGTTCGTCGAGATCGGAGTCGACCGGGTCCATCATGCCTTCTGGAAGTACATGGATCCCGAGCATCATCTTTACGAGGAAGGCAACAAGTACGAAACCGTGATCATGGATTACTACAAACATCTGGATACGAAGCTCGGGAAGCTTCTCTCAGCCGTGGATGAGGACACGATCCTGCTCGTCGTGTCTGACCACGGGGCCAAGAGGATGAAGGGGGCCTTCTGTATCAACGAGTGGTTGATCGAGCAGGGTGACCTCGTGGTCAAGAAGAGGCCAGAAGCCCCGGTAAGCCTGGAGAAGGTGGACATCGACTGGACACATTCCAAAGCCTGGGGATGGGGCGGTTACTATGCCCGCCTGTTTTTAAACATCGAAGGGAGAGAGGAGAAGGGGATTATCTCCCCCGAAAACTACGAGAAAGAAAGAGATGCCCTGGCCGAGAAGCTCAGGAACATCAGAGGACCGGAAGGGGAGGAGTGGAAGACCAGGATCCTCAAGCCTCAGGAGTATTTCGAGGAGACGAGAGGGGATTATCCCGACCTGATGGTCTATTTCGATGACCTCAACTGGCGGTCGGCAGGAACACTGGGACATCCCGGGAAATACCTGCTCGAGAACGACACCGGGCCAGACGATGCGAACCACGCACACGAGGGTCTGTATATCGCCGTGGCGGACGGAATCGAGCCTGGCCTCGGGCCGGAGTATGACCTGCGCGATGTCGCGCCAACGATCTTGACGCTACTCGGCGAAGCAGTCCCGGCCGAGATGGAGGGAGAAAGCTGGGTCTAGTCGTCGCCGGCTGCTAGGAGCCGAGAGCGGCAGCGAGTTG